>DATJFC010000182.1:0-3369 GCA_035495995.1 Holophagaceae bacterium | reverse complement strand
GCTCCGGCAGGCCGCCCACATTGTGGTGGGACTTCACGAGGATGGCACCGCCGATGCCGCTGCTTTCGATGACATCCGGGTAGGTCGTGCCCTGGCCCAGGAAGTCGGCGTCCACTTTTTTGGCTTCGCGCTCGAAGACGTCGATGAACTTCCCGCCGATGATCTTGCGCTTCCGCTCGGGGTCCGTGACGCCTTCGAGCGCGCCAAGGAACTCGCTGGAGGCGTCCACCCAGTTCACCTTCAGCGCGAAGGGGGCGAACATCGCCTGCACCTGCTTCATCTCATCCTTGCGCAGGAGGCCGTGGTCCACGAAGACGCAGGTGAGCTGGTCACCGATGGCCCTGTGCAGCAGCAGGGCCGCCACGCTGGAGTCCACGCCGCCGGAGAGGCCGAGCACCACCGTGCCCTTGCCCACCTGCTCGCGGATGGCCTGCACCTTCTCTTCGATGAAGTTGCCGGCGTTCCAGTCCAGCGCCATGCCGCAGGCCTTGAGGAAGTTCAGCAGCAGGGGCATGCCCTGGGCCGTGTGCGTGACCTCAGGGTGGAACTGGATCGCGTAGATGCGGGCCGCAGCGTCCTCCATGGCCGCCACGGGCACCGTGGGCGTCTTCGCGGTCACGGTGTAGCCCTTGGGCGCCACTTCCACATGGTCGCCGTGGCTCATCCACACGGTCTGCTTCTGCGGGAGGCCCGCGAAGAGCACGGATTCGCCGCTGACCTCGATCTCCGACTTGCCGTATTCGCGGCTCGTGGAGCGATGGATCTGGCCGCCCAGATCGCGCGTGAGAAGCTGCTGGCCATAACAGATGCCGAGCACCGGCACGCCCAGCTCCAGGATCTTCGGGTCCAGGCCTGGCGCGCCGTCCTCCAGCACCGACATGGGGCCGCCGCTGAGAATCACGCCCTTCAGGTCCGCGCCCGCGATCTCCGCCGCCGTGGCGCTGGAACCGTAGACGAGGCCGAAGGCGCCCAGCTCCCGCAGCCGCCGCGTGATCAGCCGCGTGTACTGGCTGCCGTAGTCGAGGATGGCGACGCGCTCATGGTGCATGGGGACCTCAGAAATGATTCACCGCGAAGACGCGAAGATCGCAAAGAAAAACATTTTATCCTTCGCGGGCTTCGCGTCTTCGCGGTTCAAGCTTTATTGCCAAAGTGAAAAGTCGGCCACGCGCAGGAAGGCCTGGCGCAGGCGGTGGAGCAGCGACAGGCGCGCCGCGCGGAGCGCAGGATCGTCCGCCTTCACCATCACGGCGTCGAAGAAGGCCGCGAGGGGCTGGGCGAGCTCGACCAGCTCCGCGAGGAGCGCCTTGTGGTCCGTCGTGGCTTCCAGCTTCTGGAGCAGCGCGGCCAAGGTCTTCTCACTCGGGTCCTGCAGGGCCGAAGCGTCGAAGGTCTCGGCGGGCGCCTCGTCTTTCAGGATGTTGGCGATGCGCTTGGCGCTCTGGGCAAGGCTGGCGAAGCGCGGGTCGTCGGCGAAGGCGGAGAGCGCCTCGCAACGGGCCCTGAGATCCCGCAGATCGGACCAGCCCGCGGCGAAGGCGGAGCGGCGCACGGGGCCGGCGAAGCCGGCCTGCTCGAGCTGGTAGGCCACGCGGTCCTGGAAGAAGGATTCCAGGGCCTTCAGCGTGTCGTCCTGGGGTTTGGTCGCCTTGGGCGTCACGCCCTCGACCGCGTGGAAGCAGCCGCTCTTCAGGTGCTCGCCCCAGCCGCGCTCCCAGAGAATGCGCACGATGCCCTGGCCCGCGCGGCGCAAGGCGAGCGGATCCTTGGATCCGCTGGGAATGAGGCCCACGGCGAAGCAGCCGGCGATGGTGTCCAGCTTGTCGGCGAGGGAGAGCAAGGCGCCCTGCTCCGTTTCCGGCAAGGCGTCATCGGCGCCCACGGGCTGGTAGTGCTCCTTGACGGCCTTCCACACGGACGCGGGCGCGCCTTCGCGCTGGAGGTATTCGCCGCCCATGATGCCCTGCAGCTCGGGAAACTCGCCGACCATGAGCGTGCGGAGGTCAGCCTTGGCGAGGCGCGCGGCTTCCTTCGCGTGCCCCGTGTCGAGGCTCAGCGCTCCCGCGAGCCGCTCTGCGAGCTTCATCACGCGTTCGGTCTTGTCGTAGTAGCTGCCCAGCTCGCGCTGGAAGGTGAGGTGCTTGAGCGCGTCGAGGCGCGCCTCCAGCTTGTGCTTGCGGTCCTCGGCGAAGAAGAAGCGGGCGTCGTAGAGCCGCGCCTTCAGCACCCATTCGTTGCCGGACTTCACGAAACCCTTGGGGTCGTCGGCGCGGTTGGCGGCCGTGAGGAAGTGGGGCAGCAGGGCGCCGTCCGTGTCCTCGACGCAGAAGGCCTTCTGATGCTCGCGCAGGCTCGTGACGAGCACTTCCTTCGGCAGCTCGAGGAAGTCCCGCGGGAAGTCGCCGCGCACGATCTTCGGCACCTCGACGATCTCGGCGAGGGTGTCGAGCAGATGGTCGTCGGCGACGACGCGACCCTTCACTTCGGCGGCCATCGCTTCGAGCTGCTTCGCCAGTTCTGCCCGGCGCTCTACGAAGGACACGACGATACCTGCGGCCTTCAGCGCGGCCTCATAGCCTTCGGGGCTCGCGATGACGATGGGCTCGGGATGCTGCCGGTGATGGAGCCGATGCCCCCAAGTGGTGTTGCCGCTCTTCACGCCATCCACGGTGAAGTCCACGACCTCGTCGCCGAAGAGGCAGAGCACGTTGCGGATGGGCCGCACGAACTCGAAGTCCGAAGACCCCCAGCGCATGGCCTTGGGCACATGCAGACCCGCGATGAGCCCCGGCAGCGCCTCCGCCAGCAGATCCTTCGTCGAGCGACCCTTCTTCGTGACCGTGACGACCGCGCAGGGTTCCTTCTTGCCCGCCGGCTGCTCGAAGCGCACCGCCGAGAAATCCACGCCCCACTTCTCCGCGAACTTCAGCCCCTGGATCGTGGGCTGACCGTCCTCGCCCACGCACATGCGCTGGGGAGGGCCGACTTGGGTTTCGGCCTGATCGGGCTGTTCCGTCCATAGCCCAGAGAAGGCCCAGGTCAACTTTCTGGGAGAACAATGACTGGTAAATCGAGCAATTGAGACCGGTGGGAGACGCTGTCCAGTCGAAAGGTCTATTACGGAAATTGGATGAGAACGATTCAACTTCGAGATATCTGCAATCGAAATCTCTTGCTCTGCTGGAGAGGTGTTATTAGCAAGCTGTTCGTCATGCACAAAGCTACGAAAGCCGTCAGTAAACTCGTCGCCCAGCGGCTTCAGGAACCGCGCCGGGATCTCTTCGCAATGCAATTCCAGAAGGAAGGTGCGCGTCTCGTTCATTTCGCACCTCCGGCCTGCTTAGCTTTTGAATCGGTGGAATCGCCGGA
>DATJFC010000181.1:0-8231 GCA_035495995.1 Holophagaceae bacterium | reverse complement strand
GGAGCGGCCCGCCCCGCCAGCACGGGGACTTCGCGCGCTCCGGAGGCACCTTAAAAGAGAACCCGAGGAGGATGCCGTGCGAACCGCCCTCTGCCTGCTCATCGCGCCTTTGCTGGCTGCCCAGACCCCGCCTCCGGCCATCGCCGGGAAGGACCTCAAGACCGTTCCAGGCCCCTTCGTGGACCGCTACTGCCGCGCGCCGGGCTACCACGATCCCGCCGCCGGCCCCGGCAACGACGACCTCCAGATGCGGATCCGCGAATCCGCGAGGGAAAGCCCATCCATCCCCGCCGTCGCCTTGCCGGCCGGCCCCGTCGCCGTGAACGACCGCGTCGGCTCCGTCGCCGGATGGAAAGCCTACCGCCTTGAAGTCGCGCCCGGCGCCAAGGTCCACGCCCGCATCCACTCCGCCCACGACGCGTGGTTCAAGGTCCGCACCGTGAACCGCCTCGGCGGCTTGGAAGAAGGCATGCTCCAGAACCTCATCGGCACCGGCAACCCCGAAGCCAGCTACACCAACCCCAAGCATGAGGCCAACACCATCTTCTTCGTCGTGGACACCACGGACCAGGACGCCGTCAGCGAGAACTACACGCTGGTGGTGGACTGACCCTGGAAACCTGCCCCGCTACTGTTTCACATTGAAGGTGAGCGCGTCCGAGATGAAGTCTTGCGTGTCCCGTCGGTCTTTGTTCCAGGCCGCGACCCCTTTGTCCCTGTCCGCGAAATCGAAGTAGGCAGGCTTGTCCTGATCCACGAAGTGGAGAGAGAGCTGGCTTCCGCCTGTGGGAAGGGCTTGCGCGCTGGCTTCCCAGAGGACGGCCTGGAAGGGTGAATCCAGTGTCTTCGATCCGATGAGCGGAACCAGCGCGGCGGGCACTTTGATCTCGCAGCGGGTCTCCACCCGCGTGTCAGAGCGCGTCTCGACGGGATAGAGCCGCGCGTGGCCGGCCTTGACGATGGCATCGGGGATCGCCCTGATGATGCCGAGCCCGTGCAGGTCCCATTCATCATCGGAGACCAGGAACCCCTTGGGGCACTCGATGCGCAATTCCACCTCGAATGCATTGGAAACATCCAGTGGGTCGCCCCGTTTCACGAGATCCACCTTGGCATTGACAGGAAGCGCCAGTAGGGAGGCCACAAGCCATTTCTTCAAGTCGGCGTCCGAAGATGACAGCGCCTGGGCCCTGATCCCCCGCGCGTTAGCCGTTTCGCGGATCATCAGCGAGCCCTTGATCGTTCCGAGACGATCCGCCTCGGCCGTCAGCGTCTGGTCGAGGACTGGGTGCTCGACGGATCGGTCCGGTACATCCACCCACAATCCCTTCCCATCCGCGCAGATCAGCAGCCGCCTTCCCCGATGCGCATTGGGCAGCAGTCCGAGCGGCGTGAACGGTGAAGTCAGGTCCACCAGAAGGAACCGCCCGTCCGCCGTGGCGACTTCAGCCGGAAGACCGGAGGGCGCCTTGAGCCTCACAGCGGCGATGACATGGTTGAAGGCTCCAAGGTTGATGGGCTCATCCGCATCAAGGTGGCCTTCGACGATGCGGGCCAGCACCGGGAAGGCCTCCAAGCCAGCCGCGCGGGCGGCGCCGATGAAGCAGCACGCGAGGTCCTTGCAGTCTCCGAAGCGGCGCCTGATCACTTCCCCGCTTTCCAAAGGCACGATGCCGCGCTCAGGGCTCAGATAGACCTGCTTGTAGACCAACTGGGAGGCCATCCACTTGCGCGCGGCCTCCAGCGCCTCCAGCCCCGCGTGGCCGTCTTCTCCGGGGAGCATGTGAGGTTGGGCCTTCTCGCGGAAGGTCGCCTCATGCCAGGCGGCGATCTCATCCCAAGAGCCCAGCGCCGGAGTCCCCTTCAAATCCGGGTCAATGAAGCGAAGGCTGATCCTCGGAAGGGCGTCCCAGGGCCAAGGAGTGGCCCCCTCCGACCGGGGAAGCGGCGGCAGGTTGTCAGCCGCCAGCTTCACCCCTTGTTCGGAGGTGAATACCGGTATCCAGGGCGAGAAATGGCGGGTCTCCAACTCCACCTTCACGTCTTTCAGGCTCGTGAACCATCCGCCCTTTTTCGCCGCCTCCACTTCCCATCGGAAGGTCGGCGCGGCGTTCATCACGAAAGCGCTGGCCTCAGGCCCTGCGGGGTTCGCGATCGTGGTGACGAATTCAAATGCGACGATGGATCCCTCTTCGACATCGGGAAGCTCGGTGCCGGTGTAACGGATGTCTTCAACCCCTTCGCTGTCGCCAGGTTTCTCGACGACGACCACGGTGTCACGGTCCAGTTTCTCGACTTCCCCCGACTTCCGGAGGTTCCAGCCCTTCAGCTTCTTCACCTTGCTGGCCTTCCCGCCCAGCCCGGTGAGGACCAGCTCTCCAGCGCCCGTGCCCTTCGGCGTGAGCACTTCGGTGAGGGAATACTGGTGGATCGCGATCTCCCCATCGCCCGTGTAGGCGAACTCGGTCCGATCGAGGAGGACCCAGGTGTCGGCATCCTTGGGCTTGGCCACCTGCCGGCTCGCAAGATAGGTGGGGATCGCCCAGTCTGGAAGGCCCTTGAATCCCTGGGCGTTCAGAATCGCTGGACATAGGAGAAGGCAGATGGCTAGGGCGCGCGTTTTCACTGGGGCCGCCCCATGGAAAGGCGCCGGCCCCAGGCCTCCTGGACCCAAGCGAGGAAGTCTCTGAGTTCGGGTTCGCTGGATGCGGGCCCCATCAAGCGTTGCGAGACGATGTCCAGGGAAACGACCACGGAGGAAGGCTTGCTGTCGAGCTTTGCCTCCGCCTTCCACCTCACGCTCCCGTAGCTGTTGTTCCTTTCCATGGGCGCGGTGGGGGCAAACTTCCATCCCTCCGGGATGATGACCTGGCTTGTCCAATGAGTTTCCGAGGGGATGGCCAGCACCACCGGGTCGATCCGCCGCTCGGGCCAGTTGGCCGGCACCCACCATGGGCACTCCATCCCAGGAAACGGATTCACCTTCCGTTTGCGCCCGCCCTCGGGTTCAACGGTCCCCTCCACTTCCCATCCGAAATTCTTCTCGCGCTCGCTCACATTAAAGAGTGTTTCGCGAGTCAGAGTCAGGCCACCGATCGCTTCAATCTCCTTCTTGAGCCTCTCTTGCCCTTCCTTGTCGTTCAAGGGGATGTACGGGGCCCGTTCCGCCCAATCCTCTCCGCCTATGAATGTGGCGTTGACCTTGAACGCGTCGGCATCATCGCCAGGCCTGACTTCACATGTGATCTGCTTCGAGCTGAGGGAGCTGAGCTGGATGGGGACTTTCGCCGTCTTGACGGTCCAGGTCGTGGTGTCCACGACGAGCGCGTCCGTTCCCTGGTAGTAGGAGGAAATGAGGCCCGAAGGGGCGAACCGCGCGCCGCTGGTCCACAGGGTCCCTTTCCCGTCATCGGTGTCCACGCCGATCAGCGTCACATCGAGCTGGCGCCAATCGGGCACATCCACCTTGAAGGCCCCGTCTTCCTTCGAGGCGACATAAAGGAGCTTCGGATGGAGGCCAGCATCCTGGTACAGCTCGTACAGGAGGTCGAACATCCCATACCCGTTCGTCCACTTCCGCTCCACGGCCTGGTCGAGGTCGGAAGCCGCGACCTCATCGTTTTCGTACTTCGTCCCCCGGTCGAGCTTTTCTTGGTAGGTGAGTTCCGCCGAATTCAGGATGCGCGCGTTGAGACGGTCCTTGATCGTGATCGCCTTCTGGATAGGGTCGGCTGGAAGGTCTTTCATGAGGTCCAGAGCGAAGGCCTTATACGCTTTGCCGGGTTTGATGTTCTCTCCATACCAGACCTTCACGAACTTGTTGACGTACTCCTGCCAGAAGGGGAGCCCAGGCGTCTTGACAGCGTCTCTGAGAGCGCCTGGAATCTGGAAGCAGCGCAACTGCGGGTCGAAACGGAACGTTTCGTAGGAATAGGGAGAGACTTCCCGGGCGGGCAAATCCTTGAAGGTGTAGACGTGGTAGTCCCGGTCTTCAGTGATGACCGGCCGAAGATCCTTCGGGACCAACCACACAGAAGCCAGCGGGCTTCGATTTGAAAGCCGGATCGTCAGTTCCTGCACTGGAAAGGGTCTCTGGATATGCGTCCTGAATCCGCTTCCCCACAGGACGGTGCCGTGATCGGTCCAACGAATATCCAGGATGCAGTGGTCCGTCACGCCTGGAGGCACAAGCACCTGCTGGTTGACCTCGCCTGACCCCATCTTCACCGACTGTTTGGAGAAGTCCTTCGCCTTGTCGAAAGCCAATTCGTGGCCATCCGGATACAGGATCCGGCCTTCCAGCTCGGAGAGATAAGGGGAGAACGGTTCGATTTGAAGCGAGGACTTCCCCGCCTCATTCAACACGAGGATCCGCATGCGGCGCTCGGTGTCCTCCACGCCATAGCGGTAGAAGTCTTGTAGGACCACCGCGCCGGAGGCGCCGAGAGGAGAATCGGCCCGGATCGCCCACGTCTCCGGCGGCACGGGGTCCCAGCCTCCAGCGCGCAGGCAAAGAGGCATGAAAAGCAAAAGCAGCCAGCGGCGCATAAGGCAGAACTCCGGATCCCAGATTCAGTGGGAGACTAATGATCCTATGGACGCGACGCCGCACACAACTTCCAGGCTTCCTTTCCCGCTCCTGGGGCTTTCCGGCGGCATCGCTTCGGGCAAGACTTTCGTCGCTCAGTGGCTGGCTAAGCGCGGTTGGGAAGTAATCGACGCGGACGCGCTGTCGCGGGAGGCGGTGGCCCGGGGAACCGAAGGGCTCGCTGCCGTGGTGGGGGCCTTCGGATCCGGCGTGCTTGATGCGGAGGGGAAGCTCGATCGAGCGGCCCTGGGCCGCGTCATCTTCGCTGATGACGCCCGGCGGCGGGAGCTCGAGTCCATCCTGCACCCCCGCATCGAGGCGCTCCGTGCCGCGCGATTGGCCGCCCTGCCCGCCGGCACGAAGGGCGCCGTGCTGGACGCGGCGCTATGGGTGGAGCGCGGCCGCGCCCACCATTTCGACGCCTTCTGGGCCGTGGACGCGCCGGAGCCACTTCGCGTCCGGCGGCTCATGGAGAGGGACGGACTGGACGAGGACGCCGCCCGCGCGCGCATCCGGGCGCAGGCTCACGCGGCCGAGCGCGCGCTGCACGCGGACCAGGTGGTCATCAACGATGGCCGCGACCTGGATCACATCCTCAGCGAGGCTGAAGCCGGGGTTCTGGCAAACTGGGGCGTCCGCCGCGCGCGGGCCTGGAGATCCTTGATGGAAGCGCCGTTCAGCCCCGACCAGCTCCGCCTGGTGCTCGAAACCCTGCTGTCCAAGGGCGGCGCTTACGCCGAGGCCTTCGTGGAACGCCGCCGGGCCACCGCGCTGGGCATGGACGACGGCCGCATGGAGGATCTCGCCGCCGCTGAGACGCTCGGCGTGGGCCTGCGCGTCATGGAAGGCGAGACCACGCGCTTCGCCGACCTCATCTCGCCCAGCCTCGACGAGCTGATCGAGGCCGCGCGCGCGCTAGCCGCGCCTGGGGCCGGCCTGCCCACGGCTGTGCCCGCGCTGGAGCAGGTCGCGGTGCCCACACCCAGCCCCGTCGCGCAGGATCCGGCATCCGTGCCCTTGTCCGCCAAGGTCGCGCTGGTGAAGCGCGCCGAGGCCCTGGCGCGGAAGGAGACGGAAACCCTCCGGCCCGGCGCGTTGCGCCAGGTCTCCGTGGGTTACGGCGACAGCACCCAGAGCGTGTGGGTCGCCTCCGCGGAAGCTGAAGGAGGCGCCGCCACCGCGCGCCTCAGCGAGGACCGCCGCGTGCAGGGCGTGCTGCGCCTCAACATCACCACCGGCGCGAAGGGCGAAGGCGGCGAACGCCTCCAGACCGGCTACCAGGCCCTGGGCGAGACGCGCGGCTTCGAGCTCTTCGCCGACGACCGCGTGGAGGCCACCGTCAAGGAGGCCGCGCGCCTCGCGGTGCTGGCGTTGGACGCGCAGCCCGCGCCCGCCGGCACCTTCCCCGTCGTGCTCAGCTCCAGCGCCGGCGGCACCATGATCCACGAGGCCTGCGGTCACGGGCTGGAAGCCGACCTCGCGCTGGCGGGCATGAGCGCCTTCGCGGGCAAGCTGGGCCAGAAAGTCGCCGCCGAGGGCGTCACGATCATCGACGACGGCACCCTGCCCCACAAGCGCGGCAGCGCCGCCGTGGACGACGAGGGCAACGCCTCTTCGCGCGTCGTCCTCATCGAGAACGGCATCCTCAAGCAATACCTGCAGAGCCGCAAGACCGCGCGCAAGATGGGCGTGGAGCCCACGGGCAACGGGCGGCGGGAAAGCTACAAGCACCTCCCCATCCCCCGCATGCGGAACACTTTCCTCGCGCCCGGCAACGAAGCGCCCGAAGCCATCCTCGCGGATCTGGACCGCGGCCTCTTCGTGAAGCACATGGGCGGAGGGCAGGTGGACACCGTCACCGGCAACTTCGTCTTTGAAGTCAAGGAAGGCTACTGGGTCGAGAAGGGCGAGCTGAAGTACCCCGTGAAGAACGCGACCCTCAGCGGCGCCGGGCCCACCGTGCTCCAGCAGCTCACGCGCATCGGCCACGACCTCGAGCACTTCGATATCGGAACCTGCGGCAAGGACGGCCAGGGCGTGCCCGTCAGCGACGCCCTGCCCACCATCCTCTGCCCCGCGCTGGTCGTCGGCGGGACGGCCGAACCTCTGCCTTCCGTGATCTGAGCGAGCCATGACCGACTTCCGTTCCCTCATCTCTGAACCGCTCGAAGCGCGCCTGCAGGACGGCATCGCCCACGCCGTGAAGCTGGGCGCCGACGGGGCCGAGGCCTACCTTTCCGTGTCCCGCGGCAACAAGGCCAAGGTGCAGAACGGCGCGCTGGAGGATCTGACGCAGTCCAAGCGCGGCGGCCTCGGCGTGCGCGTGCTGCGCGGCGGCCGCACGGGCATCGCCACCAGCACGGATCTCTCCCGCGCCGACTTCAAGGAACTCTTCGCCACGGCCTTCGAGCTGGCGGCGCTCGGCGATGAGGACACCTGGCTGCGCCAGGCGGAGCCTTCAGGCAAGGACGGTCTTCCGAGCCGCTACAACCCGGCGCTGGAGTCGCTCACGCCCGAGGGCCGCATCGAGCGCGCGCTGCGGCTGGAGGCCGAAGCCCGCAAGGCCTCGCCGAAAGTCTCCGCCATCCGCGAGTCCTCCTGGAGCGACGGCATCGGCGCGAGCCTGCTGCTCACCCAGAAAGGCGTGCGCGCCGCCGATTTCGGCAACTACGCCGCCGCTTCCATCGAACTGGCCGTGGCCGAGGGCGAAGACCGCCAGGCCGCCTGGCACTGGGACATGGCCCGCCACGCGGAGCTCGACCTCGCCGCCATCGGCGCGGAGGCCGCGCGCAAAGGAGAGCTGAAGCTCAATCCCAAGGCCCTGCCCGCGGGCAAGTACCGCGTGGTGCTCCATCCCGAAGTGGCCGTGGACCTGCTGGGCATCGTCTCCGGCATGCTCAGCGCCGAATCGGTTTCGCGCGGCCGCAGCCTATTTGCCAGCAAGCTCGGCCAGGCCATCGCCTCGCCGCTGCTCACGCTGGTGGACGACGGCCGTCTCATCCTGCCCGATGGCAGCGCGGCGCTCGGCAGCGAACCCTGGGACGGCGAAGGCCTGCCCACGCGGCGCAACGTGCTCATCGAAGACGGCGTGCTCAGGACCTACCTCCACACGCTGCGCAGCGCCGCGGAGATGGGTCAGGCGCCCACCGCCAGCGCGGGCCGCGGCCTCGGCTCCAACCCCGGCGTCACCACCTTCAACCTCGTACCGAAAGTCGGGACGGATTCCCTCGCGAGCCTCCTGAAGCAGGCCGAGGGCGGCGTGCTCATCACCGAGCTCATGGGCCTCCACACCGTGGACCCCGTCAGCGGCGACCTCAGCGTGGGCGCCAGCGGCATCCGCATCCGCGGCGGGCAGCTGGCCGAACCCGTGGACAAGATCACCTTCGCCGGCAACCTCCGGGACTTCCTCAACCGCATCGCCGCCATGGGCGACGACCTCCGATGGTACGGCTCCAGCGCGGGCCTGAGCATCCTGCTGGACGACATCGCGCTCGGCGGGGCATAGAATCGACTTCATGTCCATCCAAGCCGCCCACGACTACCTCGCCGCGCCCCACCTGGAGGCCGAGCTCCGCGCGGAGCTGGAGCCGATGGTGAAGGCGGCCGAGGGCGGCGACGCGGGCGCCCTGGCCGAGTTGGAGGA
>DATJFC010000180.1:0-2010 GCA_035495995.1 Holophagaceae bacterium | reverse complement strand
CAGCAGCGCCACCACGCGGTCTCCGTTGCGGTATTCGCCCTTGCGCTGCAGGACCACGAGATCGCCGTCCAGGATGGCGTCTTCCATCATGGAGTCGCCCTTCACGCGCAGGACGAACACTTCGTCCTTGTTCCGGTGGATGGTGTTGGGGACCTCGATGGGCACGGCGCGGGTCTCGGGCAGGATTGGCGCGCCCGCCGCGACTTCTCCGCAGAAAGGGATGAGCCGCATGGGCGGCGGCGGAGGCTCGAGCCGCTCCGCGGCGGCTTGGAGCGCTTCCCGCGATTCGCGGCCATGGAAGCCCGAAGAGCCGGATGAGGTGACGACGAGGTTGTTGCCCTTGCCGTGGCTGCGCTGGAGGAACCCTTTGTCGATGAGGTGCTGCACATGCTTGTGGATGGTGCTCACCGCGTTGGAACCGACGCCGGCAGCGACTTCCTGAAGCGTGGGACTGCGGCCCTCCTCTTCGAGGAAGGCGCGGATGAACTGCAGCACAGCCTGCTGCCGTTTGGTGAGGTCGCCGGATTTCATGTGCTCAAGGTAGGTCGCGGGCAAGCACGGGTCAATCTTTTTTTTCGTTTTTTTATCGGCATGCCCGAAGCGGGCCCAGAGCCATTCGCGCTTGGGCCCGGCGCGGCCCTCCTGCCATACTGGCGAGCCGTCTTCCGCGAGGCGCAGCGCGCCTTACGCCCGCTCGCGGCGGCTTGAAAAGGGAAAGGAGAGCCATGTCCACCGCGCTCACAACCGCCTCCGGTCAGGGGACGAAGGTCAACGACTTCTCGATCCAGGTGGCCACGGTCAACGGCTCCGGTTCCCAGACCGCGAACAGTGTGCTGATGCGGTCCATTTTCCGCATGGGCGTGCCGGTGAGCGGCAAGAACCTGTTCCCTTCGAACATCGCGGGCCTGCCGACCTGGTTCACCATCCGGGCTTCCGCCAAAGGCTATGTGGCGCGGAAGGCCGAGAACGACCTGCTCATCCTCATGAACCCCGAGACGGCCAAGGAAGACGTGGCCACGGCGCACGCGGGCGCCATGGTGATCTACGACGAGCCGCTGAAGCTCGACGGGCTCCGGACGGACCTGACCTTCTACCCCGTGCCCTTCCAGCAACTGGTGACGGCCGCCTGCCCCGAGCCCAAGCTGCACAAGCTCGTGAAGAACATGATCTATGTCGGCGTGGCCGCGCAGCTGCTCGACATCAGCATGGACGCCGTCAAGGCCTCCATCGCGAGCCAGCTGGGCGGCAAGGCCAAGGCCATCGAGCTCAACCAGGGCGCCGTCGTGGCGGGCTACGACTGGGCCGCCGCCAACCTCGCGCAGCAGGCCCGCATCAAGGTCGCGCCCCTGGACAAGACCCGGGGCAAGATCCTCATCGAGGGCAACGCCGCCTCCGCCATGGGCGCCATGTTCGCCGGCGTGCAGGTGGTGGGCTGGTATCCCATCACGCCTTCCAGCTCGGTCGTCGAGAACCTCATCGACTACGCCGACGAATACCGCAGGGACGCGGAGGGCAAGTCCACGGTCGCCATCGTGCAGATGGAGGACGAGCTGGCCTCCGCGGGCCTCGTGCTGGGCTCCGGCTGGGCCGGCGCCCGCTCGATGACCGCCACCAGCGGGCCCGGCATCTCGCTCATGAGCGAGTTCATCGGCCTCGGCTACTTCGCGGAAGTCCCCGGGGTCTTCGTGAATGTCCAGCGCACGGGCCCCTCCACGGGCCTGCCCACGCGCACCATGCAGGGCGACATCGAGATCTGCGCCAAGTGCAGCCACGGCGACACGCTCCACATCTGCCTGCTGCCCGGGACCATGGAGGAGTGCTTCCACTTCGCCTACGAGAGCTTCAATCTCGCCGAGCGCTTCCAGACGCCCATCTTCCTCGTCACCGACCTGGACCTGGGCATGCAGAACTGGATGAGCGACCCCTTCACCTATCCTGAAGGCGCGCTGGACCGCGGCAAGGTCTTCGGCGAGAAGGAGCTGGCGGAAGCGAAGGAGTGGGGCCGCTACA
>DATJFC010000179.1:0-2936 GCA_035495995.1 Holophagaceae bacterium | reverse complement strand
GACGAAACCTTCGCCGCGAGCTACGGCCAGGACGCGACGACGCTGGCCTTCGCGCGCATCGAATGCCACTACTTCGTTCACAAGGGTTGGCTCGAATCCGAGGACCAGCTGCTCCGGGAGGCAGGCCGGCTCGCGGGCATCCCCGGCGTCATCGTGCAGGGCCGCTACGATGTCGTCTGCCCCGCGCAAAACGCCTGGGACCTCCACCGGGCCTGGCCGGATTCCGAACTCATCATGGTCCCCGACGCGGGCCACAGCGCGACGGAAGGCAGCATCTCCAAGGCCCTCGTCGCCGCGACGGACCGTTACGCGGGGTGAAACGAAGCTGGCCGCGGAAGGCGCGAAAGAACGCAGCAGGGTGCAGAAAGGCTTCTGCGGCCTCCAGGGCCCGGTGGCAGCGACACCCGGCGCGTCGATCCCCTCGTCGGCCTTCGCCGCCTCAGCCGCCGCCGTGGGCCTTAGACCAGGCCGCCGCGTCGCGCTGCCAGGCTTCGAGGGATTCGGCGCCCGCCCCGTCCACGAGCCCGCGGCGGCGCGCCTCCATCACCAGCGCCTCGAAACTGGCGAGGGTGCGGAGCTGGGCGCCCGCGGCGCGGAAGGCTTCCAGCGCGGCCGGGAGGCCGTAGCTGAAGAGGGCCAGCACCGCTTCCACCTCCGCGCCTTCGGCCCGGAGGGCCTCCACGCACTTGAGGCTGGAGCCGCCGGTGGAGATGAGGTCCTCGATGAGCACGACGCGCCGCCCTTTCGCGCTCGGGCCTTCCACTTGGCGGCCCATGCCGTGCTTCTTGGGCTCGGGGCGCACATAGGCGAAGGGCTGCTTCAGCCGGTCCGCCACGAGGGCGCCCCAGGGGATGCCCGCGGTGCTGGTGCCCGCGATGAGCGACGGGTCGAGCGAGGCCGCCTCCGCCGCCAGCGCGTCCGCGACGCGGGCCCGCAGCCCGGGGTCGCCAAGCAGCTGCCGGTTGTCGCAGTAGATGGGCGCCTTCATGCCGCTGGACCAGGTGAAGGGCGCGGTTGGAGACAGCTTCACCGCGCCCTGATCGAGAAGGCCGCCCGCCAGATCCGCCGGAGAGAGCGTCATCGTCAGTCCTGGATGTCGAGTTCGGCGATGGGGAACTTGCTCAGGTAGCGCTCGGCGCCGTCGGGGAAGAGCGTGACGATGCGCGCGCCCTTGGGCAGCGACTTCGCCAGTTCCCGCGCGGCCCAGGCGTTGGCGCCCGAGCTGGGGCCCGCGAGGCAGCCTTCGGTGCCGATGAGCTCCTTCGCGGCCTGGAAGGCGTCCTCGTCCTTCACATCGATGACCCGGTCGACGAGCTTCATGTCCAGGCTGCCGGGGATGAAGCCGTTGCCGATGCCTTCCACCTTCCACTCCTGCAAGGGCGCGCCGCAGTAGACGGAGCCCACGGGTTGCACGCAGACGGCGACGAGCTTGGGATTCTTCTCCTTGAGGAAGCGCGCGGTGCCCGTGAAGGTGCCGCCGGAGCCCGCGCCGATGACGACGGCGTCCACGCGACCCTCCATCTGCTCCCAGATCTCGGGTCCCGTCGTCTCGTAGTGACTGTCGGGGTTGTCGGGATTCTCGAATTGCTGGGGCACGAAGCTGTCGGGGATCTGGGCCGACAGTTCGGCGCACTTGGCGATGGCGCCCTTCATGCCGTCCGCCTTGGGGATGAGCACCAGCTCAGCGCCCAGCGCCTTCATGAGCTGCATCTTCTCGCGGCTGTACTTGGTCGGCACGCAGAGGATGCAGCGGTAGCCCAGGGCCTTCGCGGCGATGGCAAGGCCCACGCCCGTGTTGCCCGCCGTGGGTTCGATGATGGTGGAGACGCCCGGCTTGATCTTCCCCGCTTTCTGCGCCCGCAGGATCATGCCCACGCCGATGCGGTCCTTCACGCTGCCGCCGGGGTTCAGGTACTCCAGCTTGGCGAAGAGCTCGCACTCCGGGGCGAAGCGCTTCAGGTGGAGCAGGGGCGTGTTCCCCACGAGGTCGAGAACGCTCTCGACGGTCACAAGCGGACGGACGGCACCGGCAGGCATGGCTTCTCCCAAGCTCTCGATTCTAGCGGCCCGGATCGGGACGGGCATCACGAAGGCCGTGACGCGGCCCCCTCCAGGAAGGCCGCGGCGAGGAAGGCGGCGAGCTTGGCGGTCTGGCCATCGCGGTCCAGGGGCGGCGCCAGCTCCATGAGGTCGAAGGCGGCCACGGCGGGGCAGACGCCGCAGGCCTTGGCGATGGCGAGCGCGGCGCTGGCGTCCAGTCCCCAGGGATTGAGGGCGCTGACGCCGGGCGCGTGGGCGGCCTGGATCGCGTCGAGGTCGAAGGTGGCCAGCACGCGGCGCTGGCGCTGGGCGAAGGCCGAGAGGGCGGCCTTGGCGGTGCCGACGGCCTCCATCTCGCGGCCCGGCTCCAGGAAGTGCAGGGCCGCGCCCTGGAGGCGCAGCCAGGTCTCGTGCTCCTCCGCGTTCACATGGCGGATGAGGCCCACCTGCGCGAGATCAGGGCCTTCCAGCCCCGCCTCGATCATGCGGAAGAAGGGGTTGCCCGAGTTGGGCCCGTGCTCGGGCCTCACATCCAGGTGGGCATCCACGGCCAGCACCGCGACCCTGCCCGTGGCGGCCAGGCCGCGGTAGACGCCGTAGGAGCAGTCATGGCCACCGCCCACGACGAGGGGCAGGGCGCCCGCGCGGACCGTTTCCGCGACGAGGGTCTCCGCGCCTTCGAGGAAGGCCTCGTAGGGGGCGCCCGCGGGGATGTCACCCGCGTCCAGCAAGCGGCAGCCCTGGAGGACCCGCGCGGGAAGGCGGCCGAAAGTCGCGCGGAAGGCCGCGGGCCCTTCCGCCGCGCCAGGGCGGCCGCCGTTGGCGAGGATCCCCACCTCGTTGCAGAGCCCCAGCAGCACGAGATCGCCAGGTCGCAGAACCGTCCCGTCAAACGA
>DATJFC010000178.1:0-4299 GCA_035495995.1 Holophagaceae bacterium | reverse complement strand
CCCGCTCGAGACCGTGGGCGGCGGCGTGGCGGGATCGCCCCCGGTGGCCGCGGCTCCTTCCGTGATGGCGGATCCCCTGCGCCTCGCCAAGCTCACGGCCTACACGCAGCGGATCGCCGGCACCGCGAAGAGCGTCCTGCCCGCGGCGCACCACAACATGATCGACCAGCTGCAGGCCGCCGCCACGCAGCAGCTGCTGGGGGGCGAAGGCACGGACGCAGTCAAGAACCTGGCCCTGGCGATCTCCAAGGGGGCCGTGGACGCGGGCGTGGACGCCGACACCGTCCGCAACCTCAACGCCCAGCTCAAGGCCATCTTCGCCAAATAGGGAACCGCTTGGGGCCGGGCCGCATCCACGGGCCATGGGCCTTGGGATCGAACGAGGCGTGTTTAGGAGCCAGGAAGACATGATCATCCGCGCACCCCGCATCTTCCTGGGCCTCGCGGCCGCCCTCCCGCTGCTCATCCTGGGCTGCACGAAGAACGACGGCGGCGGCGACACCAGCGGCACCGCGATCTACCTCTACGATGGCGAGACCACGCCCCAGATCCTCGTCTGGAAGGACCTGGCCGCCGCCTCGAGCGCCGCCACGGCGCCCGGAGCGGACATCACGCTCACGAACAGCGCCCTCGCGCGCTCCTCCTCGCTCGCCTGGGGCGGCATGGCCATCGACACCCAGCGGAACCACCTCTACCTGCTCTACCGGGACGGCGTCATCATCCGCATCGACCAGCTGCGCTCCCAGAGCGGCACCATCCAGTCCAACAACCTGGTGGTCTTCACCCTGGACAGCTCCAACCGGCTGACGGGCAGCGTCTTCGGCCAGCTGGCCCTGGACCCGAAGTCCGACACCCTTTACGCCTGCGAAAGCGGCACCAGCGGAAGCCCGCGGATCTGGACCGTGAGCCAGCCGGAATCCATCGCCAACAACGGCACGGCGGCTTTCACCACCGTGAACGACACCCTCAGCCCCACGGGGAGCGCGGGCGTCGCCGCGGGCCAGAACGCCGTCTACGCCTACTTCACCGATGGCAGCTCGGTGACCTCGGGCACCACCACCTACACCGGTCCCCGCCTGCGGAAAGGCACCAGCTCGGCCTTCGACCCGGCCTCCGTCATCATCGGCGACAAGACGGGCATCGACATGAGCAGCACCGGGACGCTCGCGCTGGACACCGCCAACAGCCGCGTCTACGTGGGGCTGGACACCGGCTCCACCTCCGCGAACTCCACGACCGGGGGCGCGCCGGTCGTGGCTTTCCAGACGGGCCAGTTCGGATTGTCCCCGGACCAGGCGCCCAGCTTCTTCCTCGGTGATTCCACCACCGGCCCCATCCAGGCTCTCGCCCATCCCGGGACGAAGGCCTGGCTGGTGGGCCTCCAGGCCAATGGCACCGCGGGCCAGCAGACCATCCTCCTCTGGAAGCAGCCCGCCTCCGGCGTGGCGGCGCAGTCGCTGGCGCTCGGGCCTTCCACCGCGCAGTACCTGGGCGTGGCGCTGGACGGGACCGGCTCCTGATGCAGGCGCTGCGGCTGCTGGGGCTGCTCCTCGGCGACGCGCTGAGGGACCTGCTGAGGCAGCGGGGCCAGCACCTCCTCGCCGTGCTCACCCTCGCTTCGGGCCTCATGCTCGCGGGCGGGGGCTTGCTGGCGGTGGAAAGCCTCGACCGGCTCGCGGGCCACCTCGAAGGCCTGGCGAAGGTGACGGCGTGGGCCGCCCCCGGCGGCGACCTCTCTGAAGCCGCCGCGCAGCTCAAGAACGACCCCCGCTTCGTGGCGATCCGCCGCCTGAGCGCCGCCGACAACGCGAAGGCTTTCAAGCAGACCACCCAGGAGGCGGGCCTGCTGCTCGACAACGCGGGCCAGGACGCCCTGCCGGAAAGCCTGGAGCTGAGCCTCCGCGAAGATCTCCGGTCCGCGGACAAGGCCCTGGCCGTGGGCGAAAGCCTGAAGACCATCCCGGGCGTGGACAGCGTGACGGTGGACCAGGAGCGCATCGCGGGCCTCTTGAAGCTGGGCCATCTGCTGCGCCAGGCGCTCGGAGCGCTGGGCCTGCTGCTCCTGCTCGCCGCGGGGTTCTCCACCGGCAATGTCATCCGCATGAGCATCCTCGCCCGCGAAGAGGAGATCGGCATCATGCGCCTGGTGGGCGCCGGCGAGGCCTTCATCCGCACGCCGCTGCTGATGGTGGGCGCGCTGCTGGGCCTGCTGGGGAGCCTGCTCGCCGTCGCCGCGCTCTACGCGCTCTGGCTGCCGCTCTCGCGGGGGCTGGCGGGCATGCCACCCTTGCTCGTGGCCCTGGCGCGCCTCGGGTTCTTCTCGCCGAAGAGCCTCGCCCTCCTCATCTCCGTCGGCGCGGCCACCGGGGCGCTCGGAGCTCTCTGGGGCTTCTGGTCCACCCAGCGCGCCCAGCGCAAGATGGAATCCCAGCTCGCCGAGCGCAGCTGATCAGGGCCGCTGATGGCGCCATCCGGAACCCTGATCTGACTCGAGGCGGACCCAGGTGTAAGCTGGATTTCCGCGCCACGGGCACGCCGCCGCGCGGAGCCCCGGAGCCTCGATGATCCGCAAGCAGGACGCCCTCGACTACCACTCGCAAGGCCGCAAAGGGAAGATCGAAGTCGTCCCCACCAAGCCCACGAGCACCGCGCGCGACCTGTCGCTGGCTTACTCGCCGGGCGTCGCCGAGCCTTGCCTGGAGATCGAGAAGAACCCCGAGGACGCCTACAAGTACACGGCCAAGGGGAACCTCGTCGCCGTCATCTCCAACGGCACGGCGGTGCTGGGCCTGGGCAACATCGGCGCCCTCGCGGGCAAGCCGGTGATGGAAGGCAAGGGCGTCCTCTTCAAGCGCTTCGCCGACATCGACGTGTTCGACATCGAAGTGGACGAGACGGACATCGATAAGTTCTGCCAGGTGGTGCGCGCGCTGGAGCCCACCTTCGGCGGCATCAACCTGGAGGACATCAAGTCCCCGGAATGCTTCGAGATCGAGAAGCGCCTCAAAGCCGAGATGAAGATCCCCGTCTTCCACGACGACCAGCACGGCACCGCCATCATCGCGACCGCGGGGCTCTTCAACGCCCTGGAGATCGCGGGCAAGGAAGCCGACCAGGTGAAGGTGGTCTTCAGCGGCGCGGGCGCCTCGGCCATCGCCTGCGCCAATATGTTCCTCGTGGCGGGCGTCAAGGCCGAGAACCTCTGGCTCTGCGACACCAAGGGCCTCGTCTACGACGGGCGCGCCGACGGGCTGAACGAGTACAAGGCGAAGTTCTCCAAGAAGTCGGACCTCCGCTCCCTGGAGGAAGTCATCAAGGGCGCGGATGTCTTCGTGGGCTGCAGCGCCAAGGGGCTCCTCACGCCCGACATGGTCCGGAGCATGGCGGACAAGCCCATCGTCTTCGCGCTGGCGAACCCTGATCCCGAGATCGACTACCCGACCGCGAAGGCCGCGCGCCCCGACATCATCCTGGCCACGGGCCGCAGCGACTTCCCGAACCAGGTCAACAACGTACTGGGCTTCCCCTTCATCTTCCGCGGCGCGCTCGATGTCCGGGCGACGGAGATCAACGAGGCCATGAAGCTGGCGGCTTCCAAGGCCCTCGCGGCGCTCGCCCGCGAGGACGTCCCCGAGAGCGTGGCCAAGGCCTATGGCGGGCAGCGCTTCTCCTTCGGCCCCGACTACATCATCCCCAAGCCCTTCGATTCCCGCGTGCTGCTCTGGGTGGCGCCGGCCATCGCCAAGGCCGCCATGGACAGCGGCGTGGCGAAGGCGCCCATCCAGGATTTCGCGCGCTACAAGGAGCAGCTCGAGGCGCTCCAGGGCCGCAGCAAGGATGTGATCCGCACCGTCATCCACCGCGCCAAGGCCGAACCCAAGCGCGTCGTCTTCCCCGAAGGCGACCATCCCCTCATCCTCCGCGCCTGCCAGGCCATGGTGGACGAAGGCATCTGCGTGCCCATCCTGCTGGGCCGCGCGGACCGCGTGGGCGCGCGCATCGCCGAGATGAACCTGGACCTCGCGGGCGTGGAGATCCTCGACCCCGAGACCGCGCCGTTCAAGGAGGAGGCCATCATCGCCTACCACGAGCTGCGCAAGCGGCGCGGCGTGAGCCACGACGAGGCCCTGCGCCGAATGCGCAGCCGGATCTACTTCGGGGCCATGATGTGCAAGATGGGCCACGCTGACGGCCTGGTGAGCGGGCTCACGAGCTACTACCCCGAAACCATGCGGCCCTGCCTGGAGATCATCGGCACACGCGAAGGCGTCAAGCGCGCCTGCGGCGTCTACACCATGG
>DATJFC010000177.1:0-15027 GCA_035495995.1 Holophagaceae bacterium | reverse complement strand
AGCTCCACATCGAAATCGAAGTCGCGCTTATTCGTGGTGAAGCGCAGCTCGCCGGAGAAGAGGCCTTCCACTTCCACCGGCGCCTTCAGGACCTCCGTCGCGAAGGCGAAGCCGTTGTCCGAGTCCAGGGAAGGGGACTGGGCCAGCGGAGGCGCGCCGCCGAAGCTCAGCACCCGCCGGTCCGCCAGGTCCACGCGCAGGTCGAGGCCGCCCTTCGCGGGCTTGGGGTCCAGGAGGAAGGCGTCCTCGGCCTTGAGCGGCGAGAAGTGGAGGGTCCAGGCTTCCGGGGCCATCGCCGCCACCGAGGGCGCGTGCCGCCACCGGTCGGCCCCCAGCACTTCGTAGTTGACGCGGTCCTGGAGGAGCGCGGGCTTCGGTCCTCCGCGCAGCGTGTAGTCCAGCCACTGGTAGCGCAGTTCCTCGATGTCGAGGCGGGCGGCGGGGTCGATGGGGTAGCCGGCCACGACCTCCTGGGAGCGGCGCTGGCCGCTGATGTGGTCGTAGGGCCCGATGACGAGGTACTGCTCGGCCTCGGGGGCGTAGGCCTTGTGCTGCTGGAAGTAGTAGAGCGCCCCGAGCTGCGCGCCATCGAAGTATCCAGTCGTCTCCAGCACCGGGATGCGGATGCGGGCGAATTCCTCCCGGTAGGGGATCATGGCCTGCCAGTAGGCGTCGTAGGCCGGATGCTGGAGCCAGCGCTCGAAGACCGGGTTGGGATGGCCGTCGAGCTTCGGGAGGTCGCGATAGGGCGCGGTTCCGCCGAACCAGGCCCAGTCCAGGCCGTTCCAGCGCGGGAAGTCGCCGTAGGCCGCGTCGTCGTCGAGCTTGCCGTTGGTCACATAGGGGATCCAGCTGTAGGTGAAGTTCTGGAAGATGCCGCCCTGCGTGGGCACATCGATGCCCGGCGCGACCGCTACGGAGGGCATGAGGGACTTGAGCGCCTCGGGCGGACGCTTGGCCGCGGCCCATTGGGTGAAGCCGTCGTAGCTGCCGCCGAACATGCCCACCTGGCCATCGCTCCAGGGCTGCGCCGCGATCCAGTTGATCACCGCATCCGCGTCGGCGCCGTCGTGCTCGTAGGGCTCAATGGCGCCCGCGCCGTTCCGCTTGCCGCGGCTGTTGGCGGTGACGCCCGCGAAGCCGTTGGCGGCGGAGCGCTTGGCCTCCGCGAGGTTGGAGGGGTTGGCGTAGATGGTGAACTCGAGGGCCGTGGGCAGGGGCTTCGACACGCCCTTGGGCCGCACGACGACCGCGGAGACCGAGGCCCCGCCCTCCGTGGGGATCACCCGCTCCTCCACCGTGTAGCGGCGCGCGTCGTCCGCGGCCAGCAGCGGCTCAGCCAGCGGGAGCACGCGCTCGAAGACGGCCAGGTTCTCCATGGCCCGGATCCGGGCGACCCGTTCGGCCACGGTCTGCGGCTCCGGGAGCGTGGCGCCCAGATTCCGCTGAAGCGTCGCGAGGTCCAGGCCGAAGGTCCACCCGGCCTGGAAGGCGCCGCGGGCGTCCAGGCCCGCGAGCCGCTCGGTGAGGGCTTTCCGGAAGGCTTCGTCGAACGCCACGCCCTTGGCCTCTTCCTCCTTGGCCCGGGCGTAGAGTTCCTGGGGCAGGTACGCGTAAGGCGCGCGGGCGGGGTGGATGGCCGCGCGGAGCGCGCGCAGGAGGCCGATGTCCGCGAGCGCGCCGGCCCAATCCCCGGCGGCCAGCTCGAGCTGGATCCGGTTGCCCAGCTCCGCGTCCCGGTCGGGGTCGTGGTAGGCCGCGAGGGTCTGACGGGCCAGGGCGGCCGGATCCGCCTGCTGGGCGGACGCGAGGATCGTCAGGCCGGCCGCGAGGCCGAGGCGGAATCTCATGGGCGCTCCATCTCCAATCTGGATAGGACTATAGACTGGCCTCATGCGTATCGCGTTGATGCGACTTTCGGCTCTCGGCGACATCCTGCGGGTGCTGCCGGCCTGGACGAACCTGCACGAAGCCTTCCCGGACGCGCGGCTGCAGGCGGTGGTCGAGGACCGGCACGCGTTCCTGCTGGAGCCCTTCCCCTGGCTGGAGCCGGTGCTCGTGAAGCGGAAGGCGCTGTCGCATCCGCTGGGGGCGCTGCCGGAGTTGAAGCGTGTCGCGGCGGAACTGCGCGGGGCGGAGGCTTCGCTGGATTTCCACGGCATCCTCAAGTCCGCGATCATCCCGAAACTGGCGGGCATTGGAGAGCGCTGGGGCGACGGCGTCACGAAGGAGTTCGCGGGCGCGCTGCAGACGCATCGCGCGCCCTTCCGGCTCCAGACCCGCTACGCGCAGGCGCTGGGGCTCGCGGAGGCCTTCGGCGCGAGCCGCGGCGTGGGCGGCCTCGGCGGCTTCCGTCCGGTGCTGAAGGACGCGGCGCTGCCGGACTGCGGCGCCATCTGGGAGACGAGCCGCCCTCGCGCCGTGCTCGTGCCGGGCGCGTCGCGCGCGGGCGCGCACAAGCGCTGGCCGCTGCGCCACTGGCTGGACCTCGCGGCGCGTATGAAGGATCGGTGGGAACTGCGCTGGAGCCTGGGGCCGGATGAAGCGGAACTGCGCGAGTGGCTGCCTCACGAAAGCGGCGTGCCCGCGCTGCCTCCGTTGCCCTGGTGGCAGCTCGCCGCGGCTGTGCGTCAGGCGGACCGCGCCATCACCGGCGACACGGGCCTGCTGCACCTCGCCGTGCTCCTAGGCGTGCCCGTCACGGCGCTCTTCGGCCCCAGCGATCCGATTGTCGCGGGCCTGCCCGAGGGCGCGGGCGCGCTGCTGCGCACCGGTATCGCCTGCTCGCCCTGCCGCGACCGCGCCTGCAGGCGGAGACAGTGTCTGGAAGAACTGGGGCCGGCGCAGGTCGTCGCCTCGGTCTGAAAAAGGAAGCGGCCCCGAAGAGCCGCCTCACAGCGTTTGTTTGATCAGGCTCAGTGCCGGTCGGCGATGGCCTGGATGTCGCTCACGAACTTGCGAGCGCTGTCGGGGTTCAGGAGCATGTTGGCGTGGGTCTGCGCGTAGGCCTGGTTGGCCCGGTTGTAGTCGTCCATGGCTTGCCCCAGATCCTTCATGTCCTGGTCCGTGAGCACGCCGCCCTTGTCCCCGAGGTCCTTGAAGGCCTTCTGGGCCGCGGGCTGCTCCTCCTTCGGAAGCGCCAACAGCACGGCGGGCTGCATGCCTTGCACCGCGGCGGTGGTGGCTGAGGTCGCCATGCCGCGAAGGCCGTGGGAGGTGTCGAAGGTGATGCCCTTGGCGGCCATTTCCGCCTTGGCCTGTTTGGCCTTGCTGTAGACGAAGTAGGAGCAGCCCGCGAAGGCGAGGATCATCAGCAGCACGAGCGTGCCGCAGCCGATGAGCAGCCACTTGAGGACGGGGTTCATGCCCGGTTTGGGCGCAGCCTGGATCGGGGCGTCGGCCATGGAGATCTCCTTGGGATGGTGCCCAAAGGATGGCAGGGCGCTAGGCGTGGTGCCAGGCGGTCGTGCCGTCCTTCCGGTCCTCGAGCACGATGCCCATGGCTTTGATCTGGTCGCGCAGACGGTCGGCCTCGGTCCACTGCTTGGCGGCCTTGGCGGCCCGGCGGGCCTCGATGAGGGCCTCCACCTGGGCGTCCGCCGCGCCCGTTTCACGGGGCCAGGCGGCGAAGACGGCATCGGTCTCGTCCAGGAAGGCCAGCGCCGCCTGGCGCTCCTCGCGCGTGAGGGCGATGCGGTCGTCCTGGGCGTTGAGATCGTTGATGAGCGTGAAGAGCGCGGCGAGCGCCTCGGGCGTGTTGAGGTCGTCGCCCATGGCGGCCCAGAAGGCCTCACGCGCGGTCTCGATGCGGGGCAGGGGCTCGATGGCCTCCTTCCAGATCCCGGCGCCCGTCTCGCCTTCGCCTTCCATGCGGCGGCGGAAGGCCCGGATGCGCTTGAGGCTGTTGTCCGCGGCCCTCAGGCCCTCGAAGGAGAAGTTGTAGAGCTTGCGGTAGTGGTTGCTCTGGATGGCGTAGCGGAAGGCGATGGGGTCCACGCCCTTGTCCCGGAGGTCGCGGAGCGTGAAGAAGTTGCCCAGGGACTTGGACATCTTCTCGCCCTCGACCATGAGGAACTCGCCGTGCACCCACTGCGACACCCAGGGATGCCCCAGCGCGCCTTCGCTCTGGGCGATCTCGTTCTCATGGTGGGGGAAGATGAGGTCCACGCCGCCGGTGTGGATCTCCACATGCTCGCCCAGGTGCTCGATGCCCATGGCGGAGCATTCGATGTGCCAGCCGGGGCGGCCGGGCCCCCAAGGGCTGTCCCAGGTGGGCTCGCCCGCCTTCGCGGCTTTCCAGAGCACGAAGTCGGTGACGGCATCGCGCTCGTACTCGTCCGAATCCACGGAAGCGCCCATGCGCATGCCTTCACGGTCCAGGTGCGCCAGGCAGCCGTACTGCGGCAGGCCCGCGATGCGGCAGTAGACCGAGCCCTCCCGCGCGTAGGCGAGGCCCTTCGATTCGAGCTTCTGGATGAGGGCGATCATGTGCGGGATGTGGTCGGTGGCCTTCGGCATCACATCCGGGCGCCGGATGCGCAGGGCGTCCAGGTCTTCCAGGTAGGCGGCCGTGTAGCGCTCCGTCAGCGCCTTCATGGCCCCGTGGCGCTCGGCGTTGGTGGACGACTCCGGGAGACCCTTCTGGGAGTCGCGGATGATCTTGTCCTCCACATCCGTGAGGTTCATGCAGAAGCGCACTTCGTGGCCGGCGGCCGTGAGCGTCCGCCGCAGGAGATCCTGGAACAGGAAGGTGCGCAGGTTGCCGATGTGGACGAAGTTGTAGACCGTCGGCCCGCAGTTGTAGATGCGGACGCGGCCGTCCTCTCCAGGAGCCACGGTCTCCACGGACCGGCTCAGGGTATTGAACAGCGCGACTGGACGGGTCATCCTCTGCATTCAACCATCTCACCACAAACCGCCGCGGAGGCCCCATGGGGCTCTTCAATTTCGGGAAGGCCAAAGGGGAATCCCCGGAGGAGCTTGCCGAGCGGGCGAAGCGCGCCGAGTCCGAGGCCACGCAGAAGGCCGCGCAGCTGGAGGAGCTGCGGGAGCTGGTGAGGCACCTGGATGAGGACCGCCTGCTCCTTCTGCGGGCCGCGATGGAGCTGAGGCCGGGGATGGACCCCAAGGCCCTCGGCCAGGCCCTGCTCGAGATCTGCTTCAAGCCCCTGGGCCTCGCCTCTTTCTATCTCGCCCTGATCGATTGGGACCGAGACCGCATCACCTTCCCCGTCTACCACGAGGGCGGCCGCCTCCGGAACCAGCCCGAGCGCCCCTTCCTGGCGGAGCGCGAGGGCGGGCTCACGGGCAAGGCCGTGCTCTCGGGCAATCCCCTCTACATCTCGACGCTGGAGGAGGGCCGGAGGGCCGGAGCCATCTTCTCGGAGGCCGAGCGCATCAGCGGCCTCGTGCCCCAGAGCTGGTACGGCGTGCCGCTGGGGGGCGAGCGCGGCTTCGGGCTCGTGAGCTTCCAGAGCTTCCACCAGGAGGCTTTCCCGGATTCGCGACGGCGTCTGATGGACGCGCTGGCGGCCATCGTCGCCATGGCTCTCAAAGCCGCCCCTGCGAGGACGGCTCCGGGGGGCTGAGGCCGCCGTGAATGGCGCCGCGGGGTTGAAATAATCGGTGGAGAGGCCCAAGCTTGGCCCTCTTGTTCCACCCACTTCCCGGGACGGCCCCATGGGGCTCTTCAACTTCGGAAAGGCGAAAGGACCCGCGCCGGGACCGGCGGCGGGGCCGGATCTGGTGCGCGAGCAGGGGCAGATGGAGGATCTGCGCGAGCTGGTGCGCCACATGGATGAGGACCGGGCCCTGCTCATCGGCGCGCTCCAGAAGCTCCAGCCCGGCCTTTCGCCCGAGGAGCTCGCATCCGCCCTCTTCGATCTCTGCTTCCGGCCCCTCGGCCTCGCGGCCTTCTTCCTGGCCCTCGCGGATTGGGAGGCGGACGCCCTCCACTTCCCGCTCTACCACGAGGGAGGCCGTTCCCGTCCGCGGCCGTGGCGCCGTTTGTCGGAGTCGCCGGGCCTGACGGGGCAGACGCTGAGCCAGGCCCAGCCGCTCTATGTCCGCACGCTCGAGGAAGGGAAGGCCTTCGGCGTCGTGCTGTCCGAGGTCGAGAAGGAAAGCGGCCTCGTCCCCCAGAGCTGGTACGGCGTGCCGCTGGGAGCCGGGCTGGCCTGGGGGACGCGGCCCTTCGGCGTGGTCAGCTTCCAGAGCTTCCAGCCGGACGCTTTCACCGGATCCCGCCGCGGCCTCATGCAGGCCCTGGGGGAGGTGCTGGCTTTCGCCATCAAAGCCGATCCGGAACGGCCCCTCGTCGGCCAAAGGCCCTAGGAGGGAGGATGGGCTTCGACTGGTTCAAGCGCCGCGATGCTGTCCTGCCCGACAGGGAGCGCCCTGGCGAGCCGTCCCAGATCGAACGGCTGCGAGCGGAGGTCCGGGAGCGGGACCAGGACCGCCGGCTCGCGCTGGAAGTCCTGGGGATCTTGAAACCGAGCCTGGAGCCGAGAGTCCTGGCGGAGAGCATCCGGAACGCCTGCGAGGGCCCCCTTGGCCTCGCCACCTTCTACATGGCCATCGTGGATTACGGGCGCGACCAGTTGTCCTTTCCGCTCTACTGCGAAGGCGGGAAGGCCCGGATGGTCGCGCCGCGGGTGTTCAGCGAGTTCGGAGGGCTCACCACCCGGGTCCTCGTCGAGAAGCGGTCCCTCTACTTCGCGGAGAAAAGCCTGCAGGACGATGCCGGCGCCGCCTACACGGACGCGGAACGCATCACGGGGCTCATCCCCGAGAGCTGGTACGGCCTGCCGCTGGGGGCCGGGCCGGGCTGGCCGGGAAGGCCCTTCGGCGTGCTCAGTTTCCAGGCCTTCGCCAAGGACGCTTTCTCCCCCGCCCGCCGGGAGATCATGGACGCGATCGGAGCCGCGCTGGCCCTGGCGCTCAAGACGGATCCGGAGCGGACCCTCCGCCTGGGCTGAGCTTGCCGCCCAGCAACGCCAGCATCGCGTCCGGCAGGACCGAGGCGCGGCCATCGGCTCCGGCGACGAGGTGGCGGCTTTCGCCTTCGGCGAGGAGAAGGCCTTCCCGCTCGATGCGGTAGCTGAAGGCGAGGTGGCGCCGGTTCGCCGAGGCGAGGCTCGTGCGCACGAGCACCAGCTCGTCGTAACGCGCGGGCGCGCGGTAGGTGAGCGAGACGCCGTTCACCGGCAGGCGCACGCCTTCGGCCTCCCACTCGGCGTAGCTCTTCCCGAGATTCCTCAGGAAATCCGAGCGCCCGAGCTCCATCCACACGATGAAGTGACTGTGGTGCGCGATGCCCATGGCGTCCGTCTCGGCGTAGCGGACCCGGATCTCGGTAGTCGATTCCATGCAAATAGTCTGGAGGCTGGAGGCTGGGGGCTGGAGGCTTTTTTCTTGGCGGCCTTCGGCCGCGCCCGCCTTAAAAAGGAACGGCGCCCGTGAGGGCGCCGCGCCGATTGGACCTCAGCCTCCGGTCTGGCTTACTCCACCGTCAC
Organism: Holophagaceae bacterium; assembly: GCA_035495995.1. Taxonomy (GTDB): domain Bacteria; phylum Acidobacteriota; class Holophagae; order Holophagales; family Holophagaceae; genus JAFDVN01. The sequence goes on along the minus strand of DATJFC010000177.1, from coordinate 7,513 downwards.
CTTGATGTGGTCGCCGTCGTTGGTGGTGACTTCCAGCAGCATGTCGCCGGGCTTGGAGTCCTGCAGCATCTTCACGAGCTGGTCGGCCTTGAGGGGCTTGCTGTCCTTGCCGTTGATGCGGATCTCGCTGTCCTGGGCGCATTCGAGGATGCTGGTGGCCAGGCTGATGGGCGTCCGCATGTGGACTTCGGTGGGGCCGTCGCCCTTGTGGCGGCCGTGGCCGTCGTGGGAGACGATGTCCACCTTGATGTAGCGCGTCGGCGACTGGGCGGACAGGGGGAGGGCGAGGCTGGCGGCGAGCGCCAGCGGGGCGATGAGGGCGCGCATGGAATGCTCCTTTGGGTTGCCGGGGTTCTGCGGCGGCCGGTTCGACATGGATTACGGCGGGCAACTGCCGCGGATTAGCGGCAAGACGAGTATCGTGGAACGATGCTTCCGCCCGGAGCATCCCATCCGGGTTACGAGGTGCCCATGAAACGACTCACGATCGCCGCCGCCATCCTCTCCGCGTTGCCCATGCTGGCTCCCCTGTCGGCCCAGGCGCCGTCAGCAACCCGCACTCAAGGAGTCGCCTGGCACGAGGATCTGGATAGCGCGCTCGCGGAGGCCAAGACCTCTCACAAGCCGGTCTTCCTCGATATCTGGGCCGAATGGTGCCCGCCCTGCCAGCGCATGCGCCAGCAGGTCTTCCCCGCGCCCCAGGCCCAGGCCGCCCTCAAGAAGGTCGTGGCCGCCTCGGTGATGGTGGAAAAGCAAGACCGCACGCCCATCCCCGCCGGAGTGGCGGTGGACCAGCGCTACGGCAGCGGCGCCTATCCGACCCTGCTGATCCTCGATGGCGAAGGCAAGGTGGTCCGCCGCCATACGGGCGCCCTGGATGCCGCCGCCCTCGCCAAGTTCATCTCGGGCGAATGAGCCCTCTAGGAGCCATGGAATGAAGCGACTCATCACCGCCGCCCTCTTCGCAGCCGTCCTGCCGGCCTTCGCCCAGGGGCCCACCGTTTGGGAACACGATCTCGAGGCCGCCAAGGCCCGGGCCAAGCGCGAGCACAAGCAGATCTTCATGGACATCTACACCGACTGGTGCGGCTGGTGCACGAAGATGCGCAACGAGACCTTCCCCACGCCGGAAGCCCAGGCGGCGCTGCGCGACTTCGTGCCCCTCTCCGTCTGCACCCAACTGAAGGACGGCACGCCCACCGCCAACAAGCCGTTGGAGAAGCAGTTCGGCGTGGGGGGCTTCCCGAGCCTCTACATCCTCGACGAGAACGGGAAGACGGTCCGCTCCCTCGCCAGCTACCTCCCGTCCAAGGAGTTCTCGGAATTCCTCAAGGGCACGCTCGACACGAGCAACATGAACTGAACCGCGTCAACGCCGGGAAGGCCCCGCCAGCGCGGGGCCTTCTCATTTCCAGGCCCGGGCTTCGGCCTTCACGAGGGGCCTCAGGGCGGATTCGCGCCCGCCGCCGTAGAGGGCCGCGTCCACGGCATCGGACAGCCCGAGCAGGGGCGCGGCCCTTTCGGGGCGCAGCCGGGCGAGACGCGCCAGCCAGGCCCGGGCGGTCTCGCCGCGCTCCGGCGGAGCCAGGCGGCGGGTGCGGCGCAGGAGTGGCGCCAGGGCCCGGGATCCCCTGGGTTCCGCGAGAGCGCTTTCGGTGCGCTTCGGCCTGAAACGCCACAGGGCCCACCCGAGGAGGAGCAGGAGGGCCGCGCCCGCGGTCAGGGGCGAAGGCCGTTTCCAGGACCAGCTCCACCCTTTCGTGAGGCTTTGGATCGACATGAGCCCCGCCGCCTGGTCATCGCCGGAGAAGCGGACGACATAGCGGTCCCATTTGAAAGTCACGGCGTCCGTGAAGTGTGTCCAGCTTCCCGACCAGTCCGTGTCCGAAGCGGCGGGGATGGCGGGCGTGCCGTCCGCCATGCGCCAGACGCGGGCGTCCGGGTCCCAGTACTCCACCCACGAGTGCGCCTCGTCCTGGGTGATGAGCCAGTAGCCGCCCTCGGGCACCCAGGCGCCGAGGCGGTAGCCGTTGACGACGCGCGCGGGCACGCCCCGGGCGCGCAGCATGAGCGCGAGCGCGGAGGCGAAGTACTCGCAATGGCCCGCCCGGGTGCGGTCGATGAAGTCCTCCAGGGGGTTTTGCGCCGCGCCGCAGGGGTTGTCGAGGGTGTAGGTGAAGGTGCGGAGATGGTCCGCGAGCGCCGCCGCGAGCGCGGGGGCGCTCATCACGCCCGGCGCCCAGGCGAAGCTGGCCCTGCGTGCCGCCTCCTGCTCGGGCTGGACCTCCAGCAAGCGCAAGAGCTGCCGGCCCGCCGGCGGCCGGTCGTCGTCCACCGGCACGGGGTCGGGGGCGAGGACCCGTGCGTGGGTCGCCACCGCCTGGATCGGGATGCCACGCGTGACGGGGAAGGGCAGGTGGTAACTGCCACCCTCGCCCTGGCGCAGGCGCTGCGCAAAGGGCGTGGCGGCGAACACCGTCCCGTAGGGCAGGGGCACCACGCCCCGCGGCGTGGGATTCAGGAAGAGCTCCAGATGCGTCCCGGCGAAGAGCGCGCCGTCGTCCTGCTGGGCGCCCAGGGCGATCCCGCTCTCGAAGGCTGTAGGCGCGGGCTCCCATCGCTGGCCCTCCACCTGTTCGAGCGTGATGCCGCGGAGGTAGGCGAGGTATCCGCCCAGCGCCTGGCGCTGAGGCTCGGACAGGCCGGCGGGCGGCACCACGCGCATCACGACCTGGTGGTTCGCGCCGATGGGCCCTTGCTGCGCCAGGTCCACCTGGTCGCTCAGCCCGGCCTGCAGCTTGCCCAGAGCGGCGCCGAAGGCGGGGAAGGGCCGCCATCCCGCGTTGAGGCGCGGCAGGGCGAGGAAGAAGCCGGCGGCCAGCAGGACGGTGCCCGCCGCCCAGACCGGCACCAGGCGGAACGGCGCGCGCGCCGAGGGGCCGGGCCGCAGGGCGGCGGGCTGCTCCCAGGCCAGCTGGAGCAGGCAGAGGGTCGTCGCGACCATCCACACGAGCGTCCACACGAAGAACTCGAAATCGGCACTGCTGACGGCCGTCGTGAGGAAGAGCAGGAAGCCCATGAGGAGCAGCTGGCGCCGCTGGGGCGGCTGGCGGGGCAGGGCGAGCCGCAGGCCGCAGAGGAGGAAGAGCAGGCGGGTCAGCTGGCCGAACCAGCCGGCGTGGGTGAGGAGGTCGAAGGTCGTCCAACCCAGCACCGCCAGCTCCAGCGGCAGGCGCCAGCGCGAAAGATCGGCCCGCCTGAATTCCACGAAGAGCGCGGCGGTGAGCGCCGCGGCCATGAAGGCCAGTTCCCAGGGCTCGTAGATGCCCGTGCGCGCCACGGCTCCGTACACCGCCCACAGCGGCAAGTGGTCGAGCCAGCGCGCGTGCCTCATGGTTCCGGATTATCGCGCCAGACCGCCGAGAAATCGCCCGCGCCGTTGAGGTCGATTCGGACGCCTGGCGTGGAGGCGATGATCTGGTCCGGCCACCACAGCAGCGCATAGGGCGCCAGGTCCGCGATGCGCGCCTGGGCGGCCTTCAGCAAGTCCGCGCGGCGCGCGGGGTCCGCGCGATCAGCCTCGTCCAGCAGCTGGTCGACCTCCGCGTCGGAGAAGCGGCCGCGGTTGAAGCCGCCCGGCGGCACTGAGGAGGAATGGAAAATTCGCCGCAGGATGGCCGGGTCCGTCACGCCGACCCAGCGCAGGCTCACCACCTGGAAGCGTCCGGCCAACACATCGGAGAAGAGGGCCCCGAACTCCTTCGACTCGATGCGCAGATCCACGCCGATGCGCCGCCACTGGTCCTGGATGGCGAGGGCCTTGGTGCGCGCCTCCAGCTCCGGCGTGGTGAGGAGCGTGAGCGTGAAGCGCCGCCCGCCCGCCTTCGCGGGGAATCCCGCCGAGTCCAGCAGGCGCTCCGACTCCGCCCGCCGCGCGCCGATGCCCGCCATGGGCGCAGGCGCGAGACCGGCCTCGGATTCCGGCGGAAGGAAGGTCCAGGCGGGCCGCGCCCACCCCTCGCGCAGCGACCTCACCATCAGTTCCCGGTCCAGCGCCAGGCTCAGGGCCCGCCGCACGCGGGCATCGCCCAGCTGGGGATCCGTGCACCGGAAGGCCACGTATTCCTCGCCAGCGCCGGGCACGGCGCGGATCTCGACGCCCTCGCCCGCCGCCGCGGCGAGGTCCGGGGGAAGGTTGCTCACGGCCAGCTGCACGCTGCCGTGGCGCAGCGCCAGCAGCCGCGCGGCCGCATCGGGCATGAGGCGCAGCTCCAGATCCTGGGGGTCGGCCTTGCCGGCGAAGTCGGGATGGCCGCGGCGCGCCTCGAGCAGGATGCGCTGCTCCGGAACGATGGCGGCGATGCGGTAGGGTCCGGTGCCCGGGGTGCTGTCGCCCGCGGCACCTTCGGGTACCAGCGCAAGCCCGCTCCGGATGAGGTTGGACGGGAAGCCCGGATCCGGCGCCTTCAGGCTCAGGCGCAGCGTCACGCCCTCGAGCCAAGCCGACCGGACCTCCGCCTGGAACACCGAAGCCTTCGCGCCGCGCACGGCCGGATCCATCATCGCCCTCACGCTCCAGAGCGCGTCTTCCGCGCGCAGGAAACGCCCCGGCGAGAAACGGAACCAGCCGGGCGGCTCCTGGCCGGGCCGCGGGAAGTCGAAAGCCAGCTCCGTGTAGGGCCGTTCCCATCGCCAGGCCAGGCAGCCATCGGCCACGAGACGGAGCTTCGCATCCCGGCGCAGCAGCCCCTGATGCGTCAGCCCCAGCAGCCGTTCGCTCGCCTGGTCGTTCCCCGTGCGCGGATCCAGGCTCAGGGGAAAGGCTTCCCAAGCCATGACGACGGTGTGGGGGCGGGGCGCCGGATGGCAGGCAAGAAGGAGAAACAGTAGCGATATGGCAGCGCGTTTCACGGGAAGACCCAGGCCCCGAGCACGGCCGCGGCGGATGCGCCCGTCACCTCTGGCAGGTTGCCGGGCACGCCGGCGGCGCTGGCGGCGCCAAGCAGGGCCCAGCTCACGGCCTCGCGGCTGCCTGGCGGCAGGCTCTCATCCACGCGCCAGTGGAGGGCCGGAGTGCGATGCCCCAATTCCTCTCTCAGGCGCTGGTGATGCGCGCCGCCGCCGCTGAGGAGGCCTCCCGAGAGGGGAAGGCGGACGCGCCTCAGCTCATGGGCGACGGCCGACGCGGTGAAGGCCGCGAGGGTGGCGAGGCGGTCCTGGAGCGGCAGGCCTTCGAGGGCGGAAGACTGCCTTTCCAGCCAGGCTTCGCCGAACACTTCCCGGCCGGTGGATTTAGGTGGCGGCGCCTGGAAGTAGGGATGCTCCAGCCAGGCGGCGATGAGCCTTTCGTCCGCGACGCCCGTCGCGTGGCCTCCGGAGGGGTCGAAATCCAGATCCAGCCAGCGCTTCGCGGCGAGGTCCAGCAGGCTCATGCCGGGCCCCAGATCCCACGCGTGCAGCCTGGCGCCGTCCCAGATCGTCGCGTTGGCGATGCCGCCCAGGTTCAGCGCGAGGAAGGGCCGGTCCGCGCCATGGAGCCAGAGCTCGGTTTTCGGCACCAGCGGCGCGCCCTGGCCGCCCAGTGCCATGTCGCGCCGCCGCAGGTCGAAGACCACGGGGCAGCGCAGCCGCTCCACCAGCACATGGGGATCGGCGAGCTGCAGCGTGGCGCCGTGATCGGGATGGTGCTGCACGGTCTGGCCGTGGAGACTCGCGAGATCCGGCTGGACCTCCAGGTTCGCGCACAGGGCGGCCGCGGCCGCGGCGTGATGGTCGCCCAGGCGCCGCTGGAGGACGCAGAGCGCCGCCGGATCCAGGCGGTTGCCCGCCGCCGCCACCGCCGCGGCGCGGAGATCCTCCGGGTAGGGCGACTGCGCGTGGCCCAAAAGGCCGAGAAAGGGGGTCCCGCCGTCGAATCCGCCGGGGTCCACCTCGATGAGCGCCGCGTCCACGCCGTCCGCCGAAGTGCCGGACATGAGCCCCAGCACGCGCCAGGGGACTGGACGATCAAGGCGGAAGGTCATGGCGCGATTCTGACATCCCCGGCAGCGACTACACTGTCCCTCTTGTTTGGAGACCCGCCATGGGCGCCTTCATCGTCATCCTCATCGTCCTCGCCGTCGTCTACTTCGCCATGAAGGGGAAGAAGGACCGGCCCGAGCAGCTGGGCGCCGCGAAGCGCGGCATGACCAGCGGCCACATCCAGGACCACACCTTCGTCTCGCCCTACGCGAAGTGCCCCGCCTGCGGCGCCTCCGGCGACGGCATGAAGGGGACCTACGATGGCTTGCGCACGGTGAAGTGGAGCTGCGGGTACTGCGGCGCCCAGGCGGGCATCCAGGAACTGAAGGATGAGGAGCTGCCCGCGATGGCCCGGCGCCGCCTCGGTCTGGATCCCGATCCCGCGAACGCCATGGTGCCTCAGCAGGGCTATGGACAGGGCCCGCAGGGTTCCGGCATGGGGGGCATCCTCACGGGTGTCCTCCTCGGCGAGATGCTGAGTGGCGGCAACCACCAGGCCTCGAGCACCGGCGGCGACTGGGGCTCTTCCTCGCCCGATACGAATGCCACGCAAGATTGGGGCGAGTCCGACGCGTCCGGAGGCGGCTCCGATTGGGGCGATTCGGGCGGCGGCGACTCCGGCGGCGGCTCGGACTGGTGAATCAGACACCAGGGTTCGGGCCGCGCGGTTGGCGGCGCCCCTGCATTTCCAGTCGGAAGCCTGCTTAGAGGACCTTCGGCACGACGAAATGGCCCTTGCTCTGCGCCGGGGCGTTGGCGAGGGCCTGCTCCTGCGTGAAGGAGAGGCCGGGCTCGTCCTCGCGCCGGGGCAGGGGAACGGATAGGGCGTGGAGCATGGGCGGCACGCCTTCCAGCGGGAGGTCGTTGAGCCGCTCGGCGCGGCCGAGGATCTGGACCATGGCGAGGCGCAGCGGTTCGATCTCTTCGTCGCGCAGGTTCAGCCGCGCCAAGCGGGCGCAGTGCAGCACGTCTTCGCGGGTGACTTCCATCCGACTAGTTTAGCGCCAGCCGCAGATCCGAATCCGCGTTGAGGGCGAAGCCATCATCAGGCGGCAGCATCGCCCCGGCCGCGGCGATCATGGCGCCGTTGTCCGTGCAGAGTTTCGGCTCGGGGATGGCGAGGACGAGACCCTCCCGCGCGGCTAGGGCCGCGGCTCGGAGGCGCAACTCCGAATTGCAGGCCACGCCGCCGCTGAGGATGAGGCTCCTCGCGCCCTGCTCGCGGGCGATCTCGGGGATGGGTCGTAGCAGCCAGTCGGCGACGGCTTCCTGGAGGCTGCGGCAGAGCGCCTGCACTTCAGGATCATCCTTGCCGCCCGCGGCCAGGCGCGGGTCGCGTTCGACGCGCAGCTTCAGCGCCGTCTTGAGGCCGGAGAAACTCCAGGCGGGCTTGCCGTCACGGAAGCGCGGGGCCGTGAAGGGCTCGGAGGCCTTCGCGGCGGCGCGCGCGCAGGCGTCCACGGGCGGGCCGCCGGGATAGCCGAGGCCGAGC
>DATJFC010000176.1:0-3403 GCA_035495995.1 Holophagaceae bacterium | reverse complement strand
GCGGCCTCGGCCACGACGGCCTCTTCCTTCTTGGCGTACTTGCGGTTGAACTTCTCGACCCGGCCGGCGGTGTCGAGCAGCTTGTGCTTGCCGGTCCAGAAGGGATGGCAGTTCGAGCAGATTTCGACGCGCAGCTCCTTCTTGACGGAGCGCGTCTTGAACTCGTTGCCGCACTGGCAATGGACGGTCACTTCATTCAGTTCAGGGTGGATCGTGGGCTTCATGGGGGCTCCTTGGGGGACCGACCGGATGCCATGGAGGCACGCGGCGCATCCGCCCGTAAGAGGAATAGCTTACCCCGGACCGGAAGGCCGGACAAGGACGATTCAGATCCGGTTGGGCTTCAGCAGCCACTGCCCGTCCAGGAGCCGGTGCAGATGCAGGCCGCTCCAGACGCCCGCCTGGAGGACGAAGTTGAAGAGCATGGAGCGGGTCACGAAGGACCAGTCGTGCCACTCCAGGAACCAGTGGCGCTGCTGGATCGTGGCCAGGGCGAAGAGGAGCGCGGTGAAGGCGAGGTTGTCCCCCAGCCAGCCGAGGGGTTTGCGCCCGGACTGGAACCGCTCCACCAGGTAGCCGGCGAAGGTCCCGTAGCTCAGCAGGGTCCAGTGGAAGGTGAGGACCTTGTCCACGGCCGCGAAGCCCATGGGCGTGGCCAGGAGCGTCCCCATGGCCATGGCGAGGAAGACTCGGAGCGCAGGGTGCATGCGCTGCCAGTGGGAGCGGATCCAGAAGATCCCCACCCCCACCGCGAGGCCGAGCGCGAGCCCGATGGTCACGCTCATCTGCCAGGGGCGTCCGAGCCAGAGGCCGAGAATGGACAGGTACCCCCCCGTCGCCAGTCCGATGGCCCCTCCAGCCATCAGCTTGGTGTTCCTGCGGTGCCGGACGTTCTCGGATTCGGTCGCCACAAGCTCCTTGGCGATGTCGGCGGGGGACTCCTTCTCCCGCAGGACGGCGCCCACGGCCTCTTCGCTGGCCAGGCCCAGGCTCTCGGCCTCGTCCAGCAGGTTGGCCTCCAGTTCGCGGATCAGCTCCAGACGGCGCCGGCGGGGCAGCACGGACAGCCCGCGCTCGACCTCGCCCAGATAGGCCGCCAGTGTCGCCACGCTTACCCCCGAGGGCCCACGAAGCCCTGAACCATGTCCACGAACTGCTTCCACTCGCGCTTCTTGGCTTCCAGGAAGGCGGCTCCGGCGGGCAGCACCGCGTAGTAGCGCCGCTCCCGCCCGTTGGGCTGGGTCTCCCAGAAGGAGGAGATGAACTCGGCCGCCTCCAGCTTGTGGAGGGCCGGGTACAGGGCGCCTTCCTTCAGCGTATAGGTGCCGTCGGTGCGGCCACGGACCGTTTCGATGATCTGGTATCCGTACATGGGCCCTTCGGAAAGCAGGGACAGCAGGAGCAGGGGTGTGCTTCCTTTGAGCAGTTCACGGTCCAAGGGGGGCCTCCGTTTAGTCCTCAATGTGCCTCGCAAGGTGAGGTCGGTCAAGGGGCCACCCTGGAATTCCGCTCCCGGGATGCGGTTTCCCGCTCGCGGACCGCGAACGCGGGCCTCACTGCCCCTTCATGGCCTCGGTCAGCGGAATCCGGGAGGCCCTGAGCGCCGGAAGCAAGCCTCCCAGCAGGCCCATGGCCAGGCTGAAGGCCACGCCCTGCATCATCAGGACGGGCGTGATCGTGAAGGCGAAACTCACATCGCTGAAGGTCTGGAAACTGGTGGTGCCCGTCTGGATGCCGTTGGCCAACCGGCTTAGAAGGGCGCCCAGGAGGCCCCCCGCGAGGCAGAGGACGATGGCCTCCCACTGGAAGCTGGCCAGGATCTCCCGGCGGCGGAATCCCAGCGCCCTCAGCGTGCCGATCTCCCGGGTCCGGTTCGCCACGGCCGCATACATGGTGTTCATGGCCGAGAAGACGGCCCCGGCCGTGAGGATCAGGGTGATGAGGTTGCCCAGGATCTTGATGGGATCGCCGGACTTGGTCAGCTCCCGGAAGTAGGCCTGCTCGGGCACGGCCTCCAATTGCAGCTGGCGGTCCGTGGAGAGGGTTTCCGAGAATCCGGCCACCTTGTCCGCCCGCTCCAGGCGCGCCGTGACCACGGAGAAGGCCGAACGCCGGAAAGCCTGCATCACATCCTCGGACCCGCCCCAGATCTCCGAATCGAAGGAGGAACCGCCCGCGTCGAAGGCCCCCACGATGGTCCAGCCGCGGCCGCCCACCTTCACCTCCTGGCCGAGTTCCAGCCCTTCGAACCGCTCCTGCATGCGCCTCGGCACGACGATCTCGGAAAGGCCCGGGCGGAACCAGCGCCCCGAAACGAGCCGCGCCTGGGGCCGCAGCCGGATGCCCATGGGCTCCAGGCCGCGGATGGTCACATTGGTCTGGTCGCCATCCCGCTTCTGGAAGATCTTCACCACCACCACCTCGGCGCTGGCCATGGGCTCCCCGCCCTCCTGGGCGATGCGCGGGTCCACCTTGAGAAGGCGCGCCTGGGGCCGCGTGATGACCGAGTTGAGCTCGAAGCGGCTGCTGGGCCGCATGACGATGACCTGGTCCGCCCTCCCCGAGCTGACGAAGGCCTGGCTGAGGCCCGTGGCGAGGCTCAGCACGACGACGAAGATGCCCACCACCAGGGCGATGGCCCCGGCCGTGCTGAGGGTCGCCACCTTGCGCTGCCATAGGGAGCGCAGGTTGTAGCTGAGCGGGATCGGATACGCGAAGAGGGCCCACAGGAGCCAGCCCAGGTAGAGCAGCAGCGGCAGGCCGAGGACCAGGGCGGCCATCTCAGATCGCCTTCAGCCCGTCGGGGATCGGCCGCCGCGTGGCCTGGTAGGCCGGGATGAGCGTGGAGAGCAGCCCCACGGCGGCGGCGGCCAGCAGCACGAGAAGGGCCGTCCTCGGCGCCACGGCGAAGTCGGTGAAGAAGGGCAGCACCATGCCCAGGGAGCCCCGCACGCCGCCCGCCGCGCCCTGCGCCAGGAGGATGCCGAGGAGCCCGGCGGCGCCCACGAGAAGGAGCCCTTCCGCCACCAGGAGGCCCAGCACCGCGCCGGAGCGGAAGCCCATGGCCCGCATGACGGCGATCTCCACGCTCCGCTCGCGGATGGCTCCCGCCATGGTGTTGGCCGTCACGATGAGGATGGCCACGGCCACCGCGGCGGTGATGCCCTGGATGATGGCGTTCACGTTGCCGAGCATCTTCACGAAGGCGAGGTTGAAGGCGTTCTCCGTCTCCGCGGTCACCTCCGCCGGGCTGTTGGCGAAGTGGCGGTCGATGCGCTCGCAGACTTTCGGGATGTCCTCCGGCGACTTCAGCCGCAGGAAGAAAGTCCCCGCGCGCCCCTTGAACCAAGGCACGCCCTGCTCCAGCAGCTTGTAGTGGAAGTGGAGGACGCTCTCGTTGGAC
>DATJFC010000175.1:0-3421 GCA_035495995.1 Holophagaceae bacterium | reverse complement strand
CTTGCGTACCAGCGGCTATCGGCGAGGACCAGGACCACGGTCCATAGCTCGCCGAGCCCCAAGGCCACGGCGGCGGACAACAGTCCGGGGACCTTCCCGCGCGCCGTCCAAAGGAGCGGAGAAAGCCACACGAGACTTCCGACCCAGAGGCCGGTGGTCACGAAGATGGACGCCCATATCTGGGGATGGGTTAGCTCGCGCCGCCCCCACTCCGACCAGAGATTCCATGCGACCAGAAGAAAGCAGATCAAACAGAACGCGATCCAGAGATCCGGGCGCTTAAACCGGCGTGACAAGGTCACATGCCAATCCAATGGATGCTCCTGGATCACCTGGCTCGCGTTGAAAACCGGTGGAATCAGCCCTTCCCCGTCGTGTTGGTCAAGGTTGTGATGGTTCCGGTGCAAGGGATGGTCCCGGTCGGGCAGTTATCGGTTTTCACGCAAACGGTGTTGTTGGTCCAGCCGTCCGTCGGGGCGCCGCCCGCAACCCTGGCCAACTGGTTTCCGGAAAGCTGGGCCAGGGTTTCTTTGTTCAGAACCAGTCGTTTCATGAAAGCCTCGGAAGCGGGTCATTCCCCTGGAAATCATCTTCTCAGGAAACCGGATCCACCTGATAACCGGCCACCTTGCCTCGCTCCACCTTCCCGCCATCCGTGCATCTCCACCCGCGAAGGGTCCGAAATTCCCCGCGAACGGTCAAACGCAATAAGCCTGCGTTCGCCTGCCAAGGCTCCCCCTGACCCCGCGACTGGAAAGGCCTCCCCAAGGTTTATTCCTTCAGCCCCCGCACATCCCCCGCGCTGAGACGGTGGACGCCTTCGTTCGTAGCGAGCTTCAGCCGGCCGTCGGGTTCCCATCCGAGGCACACACCCTGCCCTTGTTCCCAGCGGACCGCATCGCCTTCGCGGGGCCACAGGAAGGGCGCAGCGGGCGCAGCGCTCAAATCGCTCCAGCGATCCAGGAGGTCGAGGGCGAGGCGCGCGGGCTCAGGCGCTTCCAGACCCAGCTCGCGGAGGCTGGAAGCGGGGATGGCGCGATCCGGCAGCTCGGGCGTCTCAGTGAGATTGATGCCAAGACCGAGAATCAGCCGCCCGCCGCTCAGCTCTCCGATGATGCCGCCCAGCTTCACGAGGCCCGATTCCGTCCGCGCGACGAGGTCGTTGGGCCACTTGAGGCCGAGGCGCGGATCGGCGGGCAGGGCCGCGAGCGCATGGCGCATGGCGAGCTGGAGGACGAGACCCGGCGCGAGATCCGGAGCAGGAAGCGCCGCGCTCATCCACAGGCCCGCGCCGGGCGCGCTCTCCCAGCGGTTGCCCTGGCGGCCGCGGCCCTCGGTCTGCGCGTCGGCCATCACGCCACAACAGCCCAGTTCGAAGTGCCGCTTCAGAAAGGCCTGGGTCGAATCGACGGCGGCGAGCCGGATGAGCGGCAGGCTCACGCCCGTTTCCTCGTCTCCACATGGTTGCGGATCCAGAGCGAGCGGAGCCCTTCGAGCGTGAGGTCCGGCTCCACCTTGCGGATGTGGCGCGTGGCGGGCGCGAGGATGCGCGCAAGGCCGCCCGTGGCGACGATGGCCGCGCCGGGCTGCTCCACGAGCAAGCGGTCCAGGATGCCGTCCACCTGGCCCACGTAGCCGTAGAAGAGTCCCGCCTGCATGGCTTGCACGGTGTTGCGCCCCACCAGCCGCTCGGGTTCGGCGATCTCCACCCGGGGCAGGCGCGAGGCGCGCTGGAAGAGCGCTTCAGCGCTGATCTTGAGGCCCGGCACGATGAGGCCGCCCAGGTACTCCTTCTTCGTGTTGACCACATCGAAGGTCGTCGCCGTGCCGAAGTCCACGACGACGAGGGGCGCGCCGAAGCGCTCCAGGCCCGCGACGGCGTTCACGAGCCGGTCCGCGCCCAGTTCCAGGGGGTTGTCGATGGCGATCTTGAGGCCCGTACGGATGCCGGGCTCGATCCAGAAGGGCTGGGTCTCGAAGTAGACCCGGGCCCAGGCGTCCAGGACGGGATGCAGGGGCGGCACCACGGAGGAGATGACCACCTGCTTCACTTCGCCGGCCTCGATCCCGCGATGGCGCAGCAGCGCCAGGGTGGAGAGGCCGTACTCGTCCACGGTCCGCTCTTTGGAAGTCGCCAGGCGCCAGGAGCAGAGCAGCGGCGATTCCGGACCCCGCGCCAAGTCGAAAACGCCGAGGACCACGTTGGTGTTGCCGACATCAACAGCGAGCAGAAGGCTCATGGGGCGTGCTCCGGCCCTCCAGATTAGCCTCCGGCGGCGGCCTTGTCCTCCGTGGGGCGGGGCGGCCCGGGGTGCCTATATTGAGCTCCGGATATGGACCCACGGCCGTCTCATGCTCCCGAACCGTCCCCGGAAGGAATGCGCCTTCCTCCGGCGGGGGTGGAGGTGACCCATGTGCGCGGCCTCATCCAGGCCACCGTCACCCGGATCCTCATGGAGAGCATGGAACCGCTGGCCTGGGAGGCCTACCTCCAGACCTTGAGCCCGGGGACCCAGAAGCTCCTGCGCCGGAATCCGTCGGAGTACGAATGGGTCCCCATGCAGGCCCTCGTGGAGGCGGTCGTGAAGCACCCCTCCAGCCGCGGCGGCACCGTCTCCGTGCTCCGGGGCGGCCTTTACGCGGATCTGATGATGACGGAGAAGCACCGCTGGATGCTGAAGGTCATGACTCCCGAGCTGATGGTGAGCCAGTCCCCGAGGATCTTCGCCTTCTACCACCACGGCGGCGAGATGGCCGCGGAACGGGTGGAACCCGGCCGCGCCACGGTCACGCTGCGGGCCAGCGGCCCCTCGCCGCCCTGGTTCGGCGTCCTGATCCCCACCTGGTTCAAGCGCTCCCTCGAACTGAGCGGGGGGAGCGCCGTGGAGGTGACGCACGAGCCTCCGGAAGCCACCGGAGAGCCGCACTTTCACCGGTACTGGCTCAGCTGGGCCTGAGGGCCGTTCAGCTTCCGGCCGCTTCCAGCGCGCCTTGCGCGGACTCCCACTCGGACATCGCGTAGGCCAGATCGGCTTCCATGGATTTCTGGGCGTCCAGCTTGGCGCTGAAGGCCTGCCACTCGTTGGGGTCCATCCCTGCCAGCTCTTTCTGGAGGTCGCCCAGCTTCGATTCCAGCTCCGCGACCTTGGCTTCGGCCTCGGACACATGGCGTTCCAGCCGCTTGAGCGTCTTCTGCTTTTCCTTATCGATGACTTTGGGTCTTTCCGGTTCCAGGACCGGAGCCGCTTTCGGGGCTCCAGCCTGAGGGGCTTTCGGCGCCTCGTCGGGCTCATCGGCGGCGATGTCGAGGTCCACCCAGGCCTGGTTGTCCTCGTAGCCGCCTTCGCGCAGCTCGGCTTGGCCCTCGTGGATGCGCATCAAGGAGTCGCAGACGCGGCCCAGCAGGTAGCGGTCGTGGGTG
>DATJFC010000174.1:0-3318 GCA_035495995.1 Holophagaceae bacterium | reverse complement strand
CCGCCGGGCGCCGCGACGACGCCGATGCGTTTCGGGCCCCTGGGCAGCGCGCGCTTCGGCCGGTCGAAGAGGCCTTCGGCGCGCAGCTCGGCCTCGAGCCGCCGCAGCCGCGCCTGGAGATCGCCCTCGCCGGCCGGCTCGCAGTGGCTCACGTCCAGCGTCAGGTCGCCGCCCGCCACATAGAGGTTGAGCGCGCCCTTCACGACGAGCTGCTGGCCGTTGGCGGGCTTCGACGCGATGAAGCGCTGGCGGCTGCGCCACACGGCGCACTTCACCGCCGCGCCCTCCTCTTTGAGCGTGAAGTACCAGTGGCCGCTGCCCGCCTCGCGGAAGTTGCTCACCTCGCCTTCCACGAAGACGGCGGCGAAGGGCGGCTCCACCCGCGCCTTCACCTGCTCGAGGAAGCGTTTGACGGAGATCGGCGCGTCCATGGCTAGCGCGGCGGCGGCTGTCCGCCGTTCGGCTGCCCCTGCTGGCCGCCCGGAGGCGCGGGCAGGTAGGGGCGCATCTGCTGGAAGAGGTCGAAGGGGATGCGATGGCCGTCGCGCTCGGCGTCGAGCATGCTGTGGATGACCGGGTAGCCGCCCAGCTGCTGACCGTCCAGGCCCGCGCTCCGCGCGGACTGGAGCGCGGAGAGCATGTCCGAGTAGCGGTCCATCCAGTAGTAGCTCGCCACCCGCAGCGCGAGGGCGCGGGCATCGTTGGGCCGGTAGCGCAGGGCGCGTTCGGCATCCAGCAGGGCCATCTGCGGATGCTCGCGCACCGTGGCCTCGGCGCTGGAGAGGTCCACGCCCGAATCCTGGGGCGCGTTCGCCGGCGTGTTCATCGGCCCGTTGCCTTGCTGGGGCGGCGGCTGCTGGGCCTGGGCCTGCGGCATCGGCGGGCCGGCGGGAGGCTGCGCGGGTGGCGGCTGGGGATGGGTTTCGGGCGGCGGCGCCTGCAGGGTGGATGCGGATGAAGGGGGCGCCTGGACCGAGGCCTGCGCGGGACGCTTCCACAGCATCCAACCCACGCCCAGGGCCGCGCCCGCGACAGCCACCGCGATCCATCCCAGCGGCGCGTGCGCGGGGCGCTCCTGTTCCAGGACCGGGGGCAGGGGGATGCGCTCGGTGGCGCCCCCATCGAGTTTCTGGGCGGCGCGTAGCGCGTGGGCCAAGGCCTCCGCGGTGGGGAAGCGGTCGGCCGGATTGGCCGCGAGGGCGCGGTGGACGAGGGGCAGCAGCCGGCCGGGGATCTCACGGGTGGAATCGGGGGCGGCGGCCCTGGCCTGAGCGAGGCCCCGGGGCAGGGTGGGCCCTATCTGCGGCAGGTCGCCCGTGAGCGCCTGATGCAGCATCATGCCCACCGGGTAGAGGTCGCACTGCACCGTGGGCGCCGCGCCGCGCAGGTATTCGGGCGCCATGTAGGAGAGCGTGCCGACGCGGTCGCCGGTGCCGGTGAGCTGCGAATCCGGCAGGCGCGCCACGCCGAAATCCATGAGCTTGGCGATGTAGCGCCCGCCCTGTTCCACCACGCGCACATTGGAGGGCTTCACATCCCGGTGCAGGACGCCCTTCGCGTGCGCGTAAGCGAGGCCGTCGCAGACCTGCGCCATGAGCTCCAGCGCCTGCGAGGGGGTGAGGGCGCGGCGCTTGAGGAGGACGGAGAGGTCCTGGCCTTCCAGGTACTCCATGACGAGGAAGAGGATGCCGGCGTCCTCGCCGAATTCGTGGATGGTGATGAGGTTCGAGTGGCTCAGGGCCCCGGCGGCCTTGGCCTCGTTGAGGAAGCGCTCCCGCGCCTTCGGCGCCTGCAGATGCTCAGCCGAGATGGTCTTGAGGGCGACTTCGCGGCCAATGGCCGGATCCCGCGCGAGGAACACCTGCCCCATGCCGCCCTGCCCGAGCGGGCGGATGATCTCGAAGCGGCCGAGGCGCTGGGGGACGGGGGCTTGGGATTCCAGAGGAGGCTCCGGGGTGGGGGGACTCCATTCTGCCCGAAGCAAGGCAGAGCCGGTCACTCACCGCAGAGGCGCGGAGGACGCTGAGAATCGCTTTCCCGCGAAGGGCCGCGAAGGGGAAGAACAAGGGCCGCGAAATGTCAGGGCTCGCCTCATGCACAAGCCCTGGCCGTTCGCATATCGGAGCCACTCTCTGCTCTCCGAGTCTCCGTTGTGAGTACGATTTTCATTCGTAGCGCAGCGCCTCCGTGCTCACGCTGAAGCCAGCTGATACCTAGTTCAGCTGCGATGCCATAATCATTCGAAGGATATTTATGTTGGGGACTTGCATGAAACTGAGGCTGCCGTTCCTATCTGCGTTGCTTTTGATTGCGCCTTGCCATCTGCTGGCCCAAGGGGCCTGGATGTTTCAGGAGAACGCGTACGGGCTGAGAACAATCTCGATCAAAGGCATGGCCAGCTTCGCGGAAGGCAATGCTCCTGCGGAATTGGATTTCCAGTGCGCCAGTGGCCCGAGCAACCGTCATCAGACCCCTGGGAATATGCTTCAATTCGCAGTTATGCAGACTGCTACTGCCGCCAGCTTCCACTTTGATGATTTTGAGGGGCCTGATGGTGGAAGCGGGAGCACCAAGGCCTTGCGAGTGCGGGTGATGAAGAACGGTAAGGCTGCTGAATGGGCAATGGGAGTTGGCGGGGGTTACTCGGATGCGGATTCATTCCGTTTCGAAGTCTTTTCCGACGCCAACCGCAAATCGGTTGTCTGGGCCATCCTGAAGGCCATCCAGGATCACGCGGAATCCATCGAAATCGAGATACAGGACCTCCGGAACCCTACCGTGCGCATCAAGGCTTCTTTCCCGTGCAATGGCGCGGATGTTGTCGTCCAGAAGTACTCGGAAGGCCGCGGGCCGAAGTAGCCTGGATTTAGGCTCCGCCCTTGAACGGCTTCCGTTCAGGCGCCTGCGCGGGTTCGGGCAGGACGCGGAGCAGGGCGGTGACGACGCTGTTCATGGCGGGGATGCGATGGCGCAGGTGGCAGCACAGGGGCTGGGGCCTGGCGCCGAGCTTGGCCTTGGGTTCGAGGGCCGTGCGGCCCAGGCTCGCCCAGGCCGCGCCGAGCGAGAGGGCGTCCTCCACCATCGCGTAGAGCAGGCGCAGGTAGAGCGGCACGCCGGCGGCGGCCGTCTCCTTGTCGAAGCCGACGGTGTAGCCGATGGCGCCATCGCGGTCCTTCAGCGTGGTGATGAAGCCCACGAGGCGGCCATCCGTCAGGCGCCGCAAGACGGTGGTGCGGAAGGCGGCGCCGAAGCGCGCGGCGAGGACCGGCATCCAGTCCTCGGAGAGGGTGAAGAGCCGCATCTTCTGCTTTTCGTGCA
>DATJFC010000173.1:0-5061 GCA_035495995.1 Holophagaceae bacterium | reverse complement strand
CGGTGCGCGGCGAGCAGGCCGCCGGGCCTCAAGTCCGTCAACGCGCCCGTCGTCGTCGTGCCCTCCGGGAATAGGAGCATGGGCCGCTCCGCCTGCAGGTCGCGGGTGAGGGCGGCCAGGGCGGCGCCGCGGCTCGTAGGGTCGTCGCGGTCCACGAAGCGCAGGCCCGCGCGGCGCATCCAGGACCCGATGACGGGATAGGACGCGGCCTCCGCCTTGGCGAGGATGCCCATCGGGCGCAGCGAGAAGAGCACGATGGGGTCGATCCAGCTCAGGTGGTTGGCGATCCAGAGCGGCGCGCCGAGGTCGGGTTCGCCGAGCCACTCGATGCGCAGCGGCAGGGCCCTCAGCGCGCGGCGGGAGAAATGGTGGAGGGTACGGTCCGCGCTCCGCCCCGCGGCGAGCCTCGGCAGGGCCGCGCCCGTCACGCCGACGAGCCGCGCGCCGCGGAGGGCCCCGATCACGAGACGAGCTTGAGGCGCGTGTAGCGCTCGCGCACGCGGTCGAGGTCCGAGCGGTCGATGACGGACCAGAGCCGCGTGTCACCCGGCTTGTAGAAGTCGCCGACCTCCTGCACCACGCGGGCGCCGAGGGCGTTGTGGACGCTGCGGGCGTCGTCGTTGCCGGGCTCCACGAGGAAGCGGCACTGGTCCATGTCTTCGGCGAGGAGCTTCTTCACCGTCTCGCGGATGAGGAGGTAGTTCACGCGGGTCTTCTGGTAGTCGGGGTGCACGGCGAGCGTGGCGCAGTAGGCGACGCGGCCGTTGGCGAAGGTCAGGGCGTAGCCCACGGGGCGGTCGCCGTCGAAGGCGACGAAGCACCAGTCGGGGAAGATCTCGGTGCAGAGCCGCAGGTAGTGGGGGCAGAGCTCGCCCGTGGCGTCGCCGCCCCAGATCTCGGTCTCGAGCCGGCGCAGGTGGCGGAAGTCCGCGCTTTCGAGGGCGCGGACGGTGTAGCGGGAGCCTTCGGCTGTCTGGGGCAGGGGCTGCATGGCACACCTCCTGGGCTCCAAGATCGGCGCAGGCTGTGAAGCCCTCGCGCCCGCGGAGGTGCTTGTCTGCGAACTCGGTGTGACGGGGAAAGCCAATCACGAAGGCGCCAAGGGCGCGAAGCAGTCACAAAGAGGGCTCGTTATTCCCTCGGCCTGGGCTGGGGATGGGAAGCGGGCGGCCTCATCCGGAGCAGTTCTCTGCGTCTCCGCGCCTCCGTGGTTCAACGGCTTTTCTTTGTGCGCCTTCGTGGTGGGGCTTCAGCCCAGCCCGTGTTCCCGGAACAGCGTCGGGTAGCTGCGGCGCTCCACGCGATCGGCGCCCAGGTGCAGATGCTCGGCGGCGGCCTTGATGGCCTGGGGATCGCCCTCCAGTTCCAGGAAACAACCGAAGGGCGTCTCGTCCAGGCAGGCGACGAGCTCTTCCCGGGTCCACACGGCGCGGGTCTTCTCCATGCGAAGCACGGGTGCGAAGCCGAGCGCCGAAAGGATCGCTTCCAGCTCCTCGCCGCTTTCGACGGCGGTCTCCTGCTCGGGCCGGATCTTCAGCAGCGGGTCCGGCACCTTGGGGCCCTTCCAGGTGAGGATGACTTCGCCGTTGTAGCGGCGCACGCGGAGCGCGGACCCGGAGGCCGCCAGCTCCCCGCCGCGGTCCCAGAGGACGCTCCGCTCGAGCAGCGAGGGCGTCGTCTCCTTGAAGCCCATGGAAGCGAGCAGGTCCCGCACCGGCGCCAGGGCGGGGATGCGCAGCTTCAGCTCGGTTTCGATGGGGTTCCGGTGTTTCAAGGCCGCGCCTCCGTCATGATGGGCTCATCGGACGCGCCCGGTGCTCCCCACAAAATATCTCATCGCCACCCTGTTCATCGCCGGCATGTTGCTGCTGGTGGCGGTCGTTCAGGGCCTGCGGCCCGCGAGCGGCGGAGGCATCGTCGCGGACGCGCCTGCGGCGGTGCTGAGCCTGGAGAGCTTCCCCGTGGAAGCCTCCACTCGCCTCGAGGATGGCTGGTCGCCACGCTTCGAGGGCGCCCAGGATCCCGACCAGTCCGAGCCCTGGCCCTTCGCCGGCGGCTTCGGCGCGCCCTGGGAGCCGGCTTCGCCCTACCTGCTGGATCAGGGATTCGCGGTGAACGGCCCCCAGGGGCGCAGCGAGGTGCGGCTCTGGCGCGGGCTCGAATGGCGCACCTACCGCTTCGCCTCGCCCCTCGTCTCCGCGCGCATGGACGCGCGCCGCCCGGACCGGTTGCTGGTCACCCTGGCCGCGGGGCCGGACCGCTTCGAGACGGAGCTGCTGGCCATTCCCGAAGGCCGGGTGCTCTGGTCCGTCATGGCCGGGCCCTGGAGCCGCTTTTCCTGGGACGGCCGCGCGGCCCTCGTGGGGTTCTTCGAAGGCGCGGACCGCCACTTGCTGCTTTCGGGTCTGCCCCTCGACGGCGATCCCCAGGAGCCCACCCTGGCCGCCTGGGACGAGAAGGGCCTGCCCGCGCCCCCCCGCGGCCTGCCGCTGAAGGCCGACCAGCTCAGCGATGACGGCCGCGACCTCGTCGGCGCCAAGGTGGCCGTGCCCTGGCATGAGGGCGACCGGCTCTGGATGCCGGAAGGAGATCGTCTATGGATCACCGGCCACGGCGCCTGGACCACCTGGAAGCTGGATGACGGCAGCTGGCGCCGCGAAGCCTCGGGGGCCGGGGCGCTGGAGGCCCAGCCGCCCGCTCGCATGGGTCTCACCGCCCCCCAGCCCGGGGAGGGCATGGCCCGCAGCGTGAGCCCGGTGGGGGAGGTGGCCTGGACGCCGGTGCCGCAGGACGAGCCCGCCTGGCCCGCCTGCGATCCCGCCTGGGTCTGGGGCGAGAACAGCGCCCTCACCCCCTGGGACCTGCGCTGGCGCCCCTTCGCCGAGGCCCTGCCTCCGGAGCGCCAGCGCGCGGCCTTGGCCGCGGCGTTCAAGCCCGATTGGCTCAGCGCTAAGGCCCTCCGCAAGTCCGTCGCGGGCTGGCTGCCCGAGGGCCCGGAGATCGCCCTGCGCGAGGCTCAGGGCCGGGCCTGGGTCTGGGTGGGGGACCGGGTGCTGATGGTGCGGCTGCCCGAGCTGGAGCGGAACCGGCGAGTCCGTAAGATCCTGAATCCCTAGACGCTTTCTGGTAGCTTAAGCCCAGCTTTCAACCGCCCCCCGAGGTCGCCACATGCCCCGACTCTTGCTCGTGGACGACAACCCCAGCATCCATCGCATCGCCGAGTCCCTGCTGACCGGCACGACGGTGGATCTGGTGTGCGTGGAGAGCGCGGAGGAGGCGCTGCGCCGGCTGAACGCGGGCGAGCACTTCGATGTCGCGTTGCTGGACACCGTGCTCGGCCCCGGCGGCATGGATGGCTGGGCCTTGCTGGAGCGCCTGCGGCAGACGCCCGCGACGGAGAAGCTTCCCATCGCCCTCATGGCCGGCGTGCTGGACGCAGTGGACCCGCTCCGCCTGGAGAAGGCCCCCATCCAGGGTTTCCTCCGCAAGCCCATCGAGCTGCGCGACCTGGAGGAGCGGCTCCATGCCTACATGGCCGCGCCGGTGGAGGGCGTGGGCCGCGGCACCGTGCCCGGCGCCAAGCTGCAGGACTGGATGAGCGAGGCGCCTGCCGCCCCCGCCCCGGCCCGCGGTCCCGAGCCCGAGAACGACCTGCTGGTGCTCACGGCGGAGGATCTGCTGGAGCCCGATCTCCAGGCCGAGACCCATGAGCCCGAATTGCACCTCGAGGACTTCGACATGGACACGCTGCACGGCGTGACCCTCGCGCCTCCGGGAGCCGCGGCGGCTTCGGGCGTCGTGTCCACGCCCTCGTTCGACGCCCCGGTATCCCACCCCGAGCCCGACCTGCCGCAGATCCCCTCCCTCAACCTGGACGAGCCCCTCTCGCACGAGATGCTGGCGGGCCTCGCGCCCATGGCGGTGGCGAGCGTGCAGGCGCCGGAGCCCGTTTCCGAAATGCAGCTGGAGACGCTCCACGGCGTCGAGCCCGAGGCGCTGCAGGCCAAGGCGCCCGAAGCCGCGGCCTGGGCCATGGCGGCTGTTTCCCCCGAGCCGAGCCCGGTTCCGGCCTCCGCTCCCTCGATCCCCGCGGCGATGCCGGGCGACGCGCACGCGCTCGTCCAGGCCATCCTGGCCGATCCCGGCGCCCGCCAGGCCCTGCTGAAGGCGCTGCTCTCCCAGGGCGGCGAGCAGGTGCTCCGCGAAGTGGCCTGGGAGGTCATGCCCGACCTCGCGGCCAAGCTGCAGAAGTAGGCCGCCATGATCACCGGCTACAACACCGATGTCCGCCACGGCAACCGCGTCTACCACGTGCAGACCGAGGACAAGGGCCTCTCCAACCCCAAAGTGGAGACGCTCATCTACGTGGGCGGCGAGATCCTCGACAGCTACCGCAGCGCCTACGACGACCTGCTGGCGGGCGGCGCGCTGGAAGAGGGCACGCTCCAGGCCCGCATGGAGGAGCAGCACAAGTCCATCATCCGGGATATCAAGGCCGGCAAGTACGACTCCACGCCCGCTGACGACCTGGAGAAAGAGGCCTTCAACGATCGGCCCCTCGACCAGGCCATCCTCGAATTCCTCCAGCGCGAAGGGGACGTGGACACCCTGGAGATGGTCCTGGACCAGCCCCTCCGGCCCGTTTTCGGCGCCGCGTTCCCGGTGCGGTTCAAGGTGCGCCTCTCGCGCAGCCAGGCTCCGGTGGCCGACGCCGAGGTCACGGTGAAGCTCGTCTCCAGCCTGAAGAAGGCCGTGGTGCTGGGCGCCGGCAAGACCGACGGGCAGGGCGTCTTCGCGTCCGATGTCGACATCCCCCCGAGCCAGCCCGGCCAGTGCGCGCTGCTCGTCACCTGCGCGGGCCAGCAGGGCATGGATGAAGTGAAGGCGCTCATCCGCGGCTAGTCTTGAACCCGTGAGCGCGAAGATCCTCCTCCTCCACACCGGCGGCACCCTGGGCATGAGCCCCAGCGGGACGCCCGCCTCCCTGGCCCCGGGCAACTTCCTGGACCACCTCCTGGTGCAGGTGCCGGAGCTGAAGGAGCTGGCGGACCTCACGGTGGA
>DATJFC010000172.1:0-2544 GCA_035495995.1 Holophagaceae bacterium | reverse complement strand
CGCCCTGACGCTGTGCAAGGAGGAACAGGAGATCTTCGAGGCGCTCATGAGCCGCGCCGAGCGCATCCTGCCCAAGGCCAACTGGGCCGTCGGCAAGCTGTCGGACGTGAAGGACGGCCGCCAGGAATTCGAGCTCCAGGCCTGGACGCCCACCCTGCAGGCCCGGTTCGGGGACGCGCTGCGCGGGCTCCGGCTGCCCATCATGGCGACGGACTTCTCGCGCAAGATCTACTTCGAGCACCAGATCGTGCTGGTGGAAGACTGCCCCAACCATCCCGAGCAGTTCGACCCCCTGGCCGCGCAGCGCTTCAGCCTGCGCTCCATCATGGGCGTGCCCATGGCACAGAGCGGGCACCTGGTCGGCGTGCTCTACTGCGTGGCCTTCTTGGGCGAGGCGCTCCTGGAGGTGACGGACTTCCAGGCGCGCGGCCTCCAGAACCTCTGCCGCGTGGCGGCCCTGGCCCTGGACCGCCAGCGCGCGCATGCGGAGCTCCAGCGCCAGTTCTCCGGCGCGTCCCGGCTCAACGAGCACCTGAAGGTGGTCCAGTCCTCCCTCTCCGAGGTGGCGGCCCAGACCGACCTCGAGCGCGCGCTCCGGAGCCTCCTGGAAGTGCTCGCTGAAGCCACGGGCTACGGGAAGTGGGCCATCCACCAGGTGTCTGAGGGCAAGCCGGAGCTGCACACGCTGGTCCAGGTGGGCGCGCCGGGCCTCGTCTTCACCGCCCTGGACCCGCTGCCCATCGGAGGCTCCGGCGCGGGCGTCGGCGGGCGCGCGGCGGCCAGCGGCGAGATGGTGGTGGTGGAAGACCTCCTCACCGACCCCGCCTGCGGGCCGCACCTCGGGAAGATCCACGCGATGGGCGTCCGCTCCGCGCTCTCCTTGCCGCTGAAGGCCCGGCAGGGGGACCTCTTCGGCGTGCTCACGGGCTTCGGGGCCCTGCCGGGGCGGCCTTCGGAGGAGGTCCTGGCCCAGGTCAGCTTCTTCGCGGACCTGGCGATGCTGGCCCTGGAGCGCTTCCGCCTCCTGGAGCGGCTGCAGAGGGAGCTGGCCCAGCGCAAGGAGTCGGAGGCCCTCTACCGCACGCTGGTGGAGGAGAGCCTCTCGGGCGTCTACCTCATCCAGGACGGGGCCTTCCAGTACGCGAACCCGGCCTTCTGCCGCGTCTTCGGCTACACCGAATCGGAGATGAAGGGCATGCCCGTGGGCAGCCTGGTGGCGCCCGTGGACCGCGAGACCGTGCTCAACAATGTCCGCAAGCGCGTCAGCGGCCAGCTCCAGAGCATCCACTATGTCTTCCGGGCCCTGGGCAAGGGCGGGCGGGAGATCCCGGTGGAAGTGCACGGGAGCTCGGTGCAGATGGACGGCCGCCCCGCCGTGCTGGGCGTGCTCATGGACATCTCCGACCGCCAGCGCGCGGCGCGGGCCCTGGAGACCAGCGAGGCGCGTTTCCGCCAGCTCTTCGACGACTCGCCGGAATCGATCTTCCTCATCGACCCCGAGAAGGGCTACCTCCTCGTGAACCACGCGGCCACCGTGCTGCTGGGGCGGCCCGCGGACCAGATCATCGGCCGCGCGCCTGGGACGCTGAGCCCGGTCCTGCAACGGGACGGCGAGCCCAGCCTCGACCGCGCCAAACGCGTGCTCATGGCCGCCGCGAAGGGCGAGGCCCAGCGGTTCGACTGGGTCAACCTGCGGCCGGACGGCACGGAGGTGGAATCCGAGGCCCACCTCACCCTCATGCGCAACGAGGAGCGGCCCGTCTTCCAGCTCATCCTGCGGGATGTGACGGCGGAGAAGCAGGCGCTGCGCGAGCGCGAGGCCATCGAGCGGCAGCTCTTCCAGTCCCAGAAACTGGAGAGCCTCGGCGTCATGGCGGGCGGCGTGGCTCACGACTTCAACAACCTGCTCACGGGCATCCTCGGGCACGCGGACCTGGCGCTCGCCGGGACCGGCGATCCGGGTTCCTTGCGCAGGCACCTGGAGGCGCTGCGCACCACGGCCCTGCGGGCCTCGGACCTCACGCGCCAGCTGCTCGCCTACTCGGGCAAGGGCGTCTTCGAGCTGCGGCGCGTGGATCTCAGCGCGCTGGTGGAGGACACCGTGCACCTGCTGGAGGTGAGCGTGCCCAAGGCGGTGAGCGTGCGCCTCGACCTGGGCCGCGGCCTCCCGCCCATCGCCGGCGATCCCGCCCAGCTGCGCCAGGTGCTCATGAACCTCGTCATCAACGCCGCCGAGTCGATGGAGGGCACCGAGGGCACCGTGCGCGTCACCACGGCCCTGGAGGCGGACCCGGGCCCGCACGACGGAGGCCTCCATGGCGCCGCGCTCCAGCCCGGCCCCCATGTGATCCTGCGGGTGGCCGACACGGGCTGCGGCATGGACGAGGCGACCCTCGCGCGCATGTTCGAGCCCTTCTTCACCACCAAGTTCACGGGCCGCGGCCTCGGCTTGCCGGCCCTGCTCGGCATCGCGCAGGGCCACGGCGCGGCGCTGCGCGTGAAGTCGCGGCCCGGGGACGGCAGCGTGTTCACGGTCTACTTCCC
>DATJFC010000171.1:0-4510 GCA_035495995.1 Holophagaceae bacterium | reverse complement strand
TTTGAAGCTGCTCGCCGGTGATGAGTCCGGCCTCTAAGAGCAGATCGCCCAATCGCTTCTGTGCCATGGGGAGCGGCGCTCCTTTGGTGGTGAATGAACCTACGGTAGCCTGGGAGGAGCGGCAAGTGTCAAAAAATCGTGCCAGGAGCTCCAAGTTGGCGACCGAATCCCCCGAACCGCATGGCTCAGAGGCCGCTTGGCACGCCCTCATCCACGATCTCCGGGGGTGCCTTGGCGGCCTGAAGGCGACCCTCGATCTGAGGGCCTCCGATGCCGGATTGGAGCCCAGGGATGCGGCGCGGCTGGAAGCAGGTCTGAAGGAAGGGCTGGCCCTCCTGGAACTGGCCCGCGTCCTCGGCTTCGGCCCCTGGCCCGAGGCGGAACGCGAACCGCCCGAGACGTGGAGCCGCGCGCTCGAGCCTGAGCTCGCGGCCCTGGCCGCGGCTTTCCGGGGGAAGGCCTCGTTGGCCGTGGCCGGTGAGGGCTCTTGGCCTGGATCCTTGCTGCGCTCCTTCACGCTTTCGCTCGCGCGTCTGCTCATGCCCCAGGCACTGCCGGAGCCGCTCTCGGTGGAAGCCGAAGGCGGGGAAAAGGCCTGGATCCTCCGCTTCGCGCCTGTCCTCGCCCCGCCCCTGGCGCTCCAGCCAGGCGGATCGCCGAGGGACCTCCACGGCCTCTGGGTGCGAGCCGTCGCAGCCCGCTGCGGGATGGAGGTCACGCACGCCGGAAGCGTGCTCGAGATCCAGATTCCGCGCGGCCCCGAAGGATTTCCGCCGGTAGAATGATGGGTTCGGAGGGGCCCGCGATGAAGTTCCATGTGCGGACATGGGGTTGTCAGATGGCGGGACCCGCTCCGAGGTGCCAAGCGCAGCGCGGGCGGCTCGGGAGCGCGCGCCATGCGGCACGCGCGTTCGCGGGGGAGCAGGTGTTCATCGGCAGCCCCAGGATGGAGACGCGGCCATGACCATGAAGTTCCACATCCAGACCTGGGGCTGCCAGATGAACGACCACGACGGGGAGCGTCTGGCCGGTCTGATGGCGGCGCAGGGCTTCGAATCCGTGGGCAGCAGCGACGAGGCGGATCTCGTCCTGCTCAACACCTGCTCCATCCGCGAGAAGGCCGTCCACAAGGTCTACTCGGAGCTGGGCCGCCTGCGCGTGGAGAAGGAGCAGCGCCCGCTGCTCATCGGCGTGACGGGCTGCCTCGCGCAGCAGGAGCAGGACGCCCTCTTCAAGCGCGCGCCGCAGATCGACTTCGTGCTCGGCACCATGGCGCTGAAGCAGCTGCCCTCCCTCGTGGAGCAGGCGCTGGCGGGGAAGAAGCGCCTCATCGACACCGGCGAGCACCCGGACAACCACCTCTTCCCGCCCGAAGTGGCCGCGCGACGCAGCACCGCCAAGGCGCTCGTGACGATCATCGAAGGCTGCAACCACGCCTGCACCTACTGCATCGTGCCCACGACCCGGGGCGTCGAGCGCAGCCGGCCCTGGCGGGACATCGTCGAGGAAGTGCGCGGCCTCGTCGCCCGCGGCTGGAAGGAAGTGGAGCTGCTGGGCCAGAACGTGAACAGCTTCGCCGGAGGCTGCTCGTTCGCCGAGCTGCTGGACCGCGTATCGGAGGTGGATGGGCTTGAGTGGATCCGCTTCACCACGAGCCATCCCATGAACTTCACGGAGGCGCTGGCGAAGACCCTCGTCACGAACCCCAAGGTGGCGCCCTTCCTCCACCTGCCCGTGCAGAGCGGCTCCAACGCCGTGCTGCGCCGCATGCGCCGCGAGTACACCATCGAGGAGTACCTCGAGCGCCTGGGCTATCTCGGCGATGGCCGCGCCAAGCTCTGCCTCAGCACCGATTTCATCGTCGGCTTCCCGGGCGAGACGGACGAGGACTTCGAGCAGACCCTGGCCCTGATCGAGGCCGTCCAGTACGACGCCTCCTTCAGCTTCATCTACAGTCCGCGCCCCGGCACCGCCTCGCTGCGGCTCAAGGACGACCTTCCCATGGCCGTGAAGTCCGACCGGCTGAAGCGGCTGCAAGCGCGGCAGGCCGAGCTGAGCCTCGCGAGCAACCGCCGTTTCGTCGGCCGCCAGGTGAAGGCGCGCATCGAAAGCCACGGCACTGGCGACGAGGGCTTCTGGCTCGCGCGCACAGGCGAATGGAAGGTCGTGCATCTCGCCGCGGGCCCCGGCCGCGATCTGCCTTTCGGCGGCCTGGTGGACCTCCGCGTGACGGACGCGAGCCCCCATTTCCTGGCGGCGGAGCTGGTCTAGTTCTACACTTCGCCCATGCGCGCGACGGGTGTCTTCGGGTTGGCCCTGCTGCTCTCTTGCGGCGGCGGAGGCGGCGGCACTTCGTCGCCGGCCCCGGCGCCCCAGCCCACGGACGCGGGCAGCCCGGGCGCGGATCTCAACGGCTGGGTGCCTTTCCCCTCGGACAACGCCTGGAACACGGACATCTCCGCGGCGGCGGTGGACCCGGACTCCGATACGCTCATCGCCAGCATCGGCCTTGGCACGGGCCTCCATCCGGATTTCGGGACCGTCTACAACGGCAAGCCCAACGGCATCCCCTACACCGTGGTGCCTGCGACCCAGAAGCAGGTGCCCGTCAGCTTCAGCGTCGCCGATGAAAGCGACCCCGGCCCCTATCCGATCCCGCCGGCGGCGCCGGTGGAGGCCGGGAGCGACGCCCATGTGCTCGTCGTGGATCCAGGCAACGACCGGCTCTGGGAGCTGGACGCCGCCAAGCGCCAGAACAGCGGCGCCAGCTGGAAGGCCTACTCCGGGGCCTCCTTCGACACCTCCTCCGACGCGCTGCGCACCGACGGCTGGACCAGCGCCGACGCCGCGGGCCTGCCGATCTTCCCCGGCCTCGTCCGCTACGACGAGGTCGTCACGCACGGCGCCATCCACCACGCGCTGCGCTTCACCGTGAGCGCCACGCGGCACGCCTATGTGCATCCGGCCACGCATTTCGCCAGCTCCTACACGGGCACGGACCGGCCGCCCATGGGCATGCGCGTGCGCCTCAAGGCGGGCGTGGACATCACGGGCTATCCCGCCCATGTGCAGGTGATCCTGCAGGCCCTCAAGACCTACGGCATGTTCGTGGCGGACAACGGCAGCAATTGGTACATCAGCGGCGCGCCGGACCCCCGTTGGAGCGACGACGAGCTGGCCACGATCTCGGGCATCAAAGGCGGCGACTTCGAAGTGGTGCAGATGGGAACGGTCCACACCAACTGAGCGTCAAGGGATCAAGTCCCCGAGCGCCGCATCGGCGGTCTTGAACCGGAAGGCGAAGCCCAGGGACCGGGCTTTCTCAGGCAGGATGTAGGCGCCTTCGAGCAACTCGGCGCTCATGCCGCCCACGAGGGCCTTCAGGGCCGCGGCCGTGATGAACCCGGGGATGGGAAGGATGGGCCTGTGGAGCTGCCTGCCCAGGAGTCTCGTGAAGGCCTCGTTGCTCAGGGGCTCCGGCGCGGTGGCGTTGATGGCGCCGGTCCAGGCCTCGTCCGTGGCGGCCAACAGGTACATGGCCACGAGGTCGTCAATGTGGATCCAGCTGAAGCCCTGGTCCCCGCGCCCAAGCTTGGCGCCCTGGAAGACCTTCACCGGGAAGGCCATCTTCGGCAGCGCGCCGCCCTCCTTGGCGAGCACGACACCCGTCCTCAGCTTCACCACGCGGAGGCCGAGGGTGGAGGCCCCGTCGGCCGCGGCCTCCCAGTCCATGCAGAGCCTGGCGAGGAAGGTCGAGCCCGGCCCCGCGGTCTCGTCGATGGGTTCCGCGCTCCGCGGGCCGTACCAGCCGATGGCGGAAGCGTTCACCAGCACCTTGGGCTTCACTGCGCACCGTCCGATGGCTTCCACGAGCCGCGCGGTGGTGATCGTGCGGCTCTCGACCAGCTTCTGCTGATAGGCCTCCGACCACCGCTTGCCGGCGATGCTGGCTCCGGCAAGGTTGAAGACGGCCTCCGCGCCCTCCATCGCGGCGGCCAGCTCGCCGTAGCTCCGGGCCGCGGCGCCTTCGGGCACCTTCGCGCCCGCGGGATCGCGGGTGACGACCGTGACGGCCGCCCCGCGCTTCAGAAGCTCCGCCACCAGCCGCTGGCCGACGAGGCCGGTGCCGCCGGCCACCACTGCGCGGGTGAGGTTGCGACCCATGGGATGCCTCCAGTCCTTGCTCGATTGATGCGCCAAGCGGCGGGAATGTGCAAGGCGCGGGCGGCATCCCATGCCCATGCGCCCCCTGTTCAGACTCCTCGCGACTGCCCTTTTGCAGATGTCCCTGCCGGCGCAGGCGCCAGCGGGGGCTCATGGGCGATCTCCCGGGATCCATTGGCGCGCCTGGTCTCCGGCCGCGTTCGCGGAGGCCAGGCAGGCCGGGAGGCCCGTGCTGGTGGATGCCGTGGCCACCTGGTGCCATTGGTGCCATGTGATGGACGCGAAGACCTATGGCGATCCGGAAGTGGCCGCGCTGCTGGAGGCGAAATTCATCCCTGTGCGCGTG
>DATJFC010000170.1:0-4006 GCA_035495995.1 Holophagaceae bacterium | reverse complement strand
CCGGCCTCAACGAAAGGGCCAGGGGCGTGTCCTGGGTCGCGAGATGGAGCTCCGCGGGCGAGCCTCCCATGGCCTCGACCGCGGCGAGGCGCGCGAGGTCGGGATGGTTGTTCTGCTCGCTGAGGTGGGCCAGCACCACGGCGCGGAGGCGCGGGCCCAGGGCCCCGGCCAGGAGGCTGGCCATGGCGGCGTTGGAGAGGTGGCCGACGCGGCTCAGGATGCGGGCCTTCAGCGCGTCGGGGTAGGCGCCGTTCCGGAGCATCTCCACATCGTGGTTGGCCTCGAGGACGAGCAGGTCCAGTTCCGCGCAGTGGTCCGCCACGAGGCCCGTGCCGTGGCCCAGGTCCGTCACGACGGCCGCGGCGAAGCCCCCCGCCTCCACCCGGAAGGCGACGGGGTCCACCGCGTCGTGGGGCAGGGAGAAGGGCAGCACGCGCCAGCCGTTCCAATCGCAGGCGTGGCCCGCGCGCGCTTCGATCCAGCGATGGGCGGGGATCTCTTCGCCCACGGAGGATTCGATGGCCAGCTTCGTCTCGCGCGTGGCGAGGAAGGCCCAGTCGGTGTTCCGGACGAGCACGCCCACGGCAGAGCGGTGGTCCGAATGCTCGTGCGTGAGGGCCACGGCCTTCACCGAGCCGAAGTCGAGGCCGCAGGCCTCCAGCCGCGCGCGGACGCGGCTCAGGGAGATGCCCGCGTCGATGAGCAGCGTCCGCGCGCCGTCCGAGAGGGCGTGGCAGTTCCCCTTGGAGCCCGAGGCGAGGGCGGCGTAGCGCATGGCTCTAGACTACCTCTTATGGACGCCGCCATCCGCCCCGCCCGCCTGGACGATCTCGAGACGCTCGTGGCCCACCGCGTGGCCATGTTCCAGGACATGGCCTACGGCGACGAGGCGGGCCTCGCCCGCATGGCGCCGGAATTCCGCGGCCTGCTCCGGAGCTGGCTCACGACGGGCCAGGTCCGGGGCTGGGTCGCGGAAAGCGGCGGCGCGGCGCTTGGCGGCGCGCTGCTGGAATTGCGGGAGGCCCTGCCTTCCCCGCTCACGGCCCAGCGCGTGCGCGGCTACCTCTTCAACGTCTACGTGGCGAAGGAAGCGCGGGGCCAAGGCCTCGCGCGGCGGCTCACGGAAGCGGCCCTCGCAGAGGCGCGGCGCCTGGGACTGGAGATGGTCGAACTGCACGCGAGCAAGGACGCCGAGGCCCTCTACCGCGGCATGGGCTTCGAGCCCACGCCGGAATTCCGCCTGATTCTCAGCGAGGATTTCAAGAAGCCGGGACAGTGGACGGATCGCCGCTAGCCCGGCCCTTCCACAGCAACAGCGCCACGATGGCCGCGCCGCAGACGATGACGCAGGGCAGGCTCGCCTCCAGCCCGAAAGCGCCGCCGGTGATCCATTCAGCCTTGCCGTGGAAGACCGGCTGCAGGAGCCCTTGCGCGTCCGTGGTGCCGCTGACGCCGAAGCCGAGCACATTGCCTTGGGTGAAGTTCCATCCGATGTGCACGCCGATGGGCAGCGCGAGGCTCTTCGTCTTCAGGTAGCAGAGGCCCAGCAGGATGGCGGCGAGGGCGATGTTCACCGTGGCCCAGACCTTGGTGGCACCCACCATGCCGGGGTTGCCCCAATGGGCCAAGCCGAAGAAAAGCGCCATGAGGATCTGCGCCGGCCACTGGCCCATGCCGCCCACGAGGCGCTGGAAAAGGTAGCCACGGAAGAGCGTCTCCTCGTTGAAGCCCACGAGGATGAAGAGCAGGGCGCCCGCGCCCACCGCCTGGAGGCCCGCCGCGCCGCGCACCCAGTGGAAGCCGCCCGCGCCCATCGCGGCGAGGGCGGTCAACAGCATGATCCCGGCGCCGCCGAGGACGCCCCAAGAGAGGTCCTTCGCCCAGCGGCCGTTGAGCCGGTAGCCGATGTCGGAAAGGGGCTTCTTCTCAATGGCGAGGCAGATCCAGGCGGCGGCGAGGCCCATGGCCGTGCTGAGGATCACATTGACCAGCATGCCCACGTGATGGAGGTGGAGCAGGAATTTGAAGGTCACATTGATGAGGGCGACCAGCGCCGCGAACACGAGCACGAAGCCGCCGGCCTTCCAGCCGTCGCGCACTTCACCTTGCGGATTCTTCAAAATGTCCATGGGGGCTCCTGAATCCCGGGCTACGCACTGGGCCTGGATGGGCTTAGGCAGGCCTCAGAGCAGCGCCTGGCTGTCGGCGTAAGCCTTGGAGATCTCCAAGTAGACCTTCTCCTCGCCGGGCTTGGCGGCCACGGCCTTGGCGAACCAGTGGGCGGCCTTCTCGCGCAGGCCCGCGCCCAGGTAGGCCCGGCCGAAGATGAGAAACTTCTCCCAGTCGTCGTTCTCCAGCTTCGCGTACTGGTCCATGAACTGGTCCGCGTACTGGGGCAAGACGACGCCCGCGAGATCCACCGCGGAGGCCACGAGGGCGTCCTTGTTCTTGGGGTCCCGCTGAAGGATCTTCTCGTAGGCTTCCAGCGCCTCGTTCTTGAAGCCGTTCTTCAGCCAGCCCACGGCGACGAGGCGCAGCACCTCGCCGTCGTTGGGCTCCCGGGTCTCCGCGTCCTTGAAACAGGCCCGCGCCTTCACCTGGTCGCCCGCGGCGAGGTAGGCGCGGCCGTACTCGGCGAGCCATTTGGCGTCCTTCGGCTTCATGCTCTGGGCCATCTGGGCGCAGCCCTCCAGCACGGCCTTCTTGTCGCCGTTGAAGTAGGCCTCGTCGAATTTGGGAGCCGTCTGGCCGAATAGGGGCAGGGCGAGGAGGGGGATCAGGACGGCGCGCATGGGGGGCTCCCGGGCTGGGCTGACCAGCCTAGCGCGATTCGGAAGCCTCCATGGAGCGCCTGCGTTCTACTTCGCCGCTGCGGCCTTGCCCGCGAGCGCTGCCAGGAAGGAATCGGACTTGAGGGACTTGCCGACGGCGTCCACGAGGCTGTCGGAGATGGCCTCGTAGTAGTTCTCCAGCTTGTAGGAGCGGCCCCAGCGCGTGGCCTCGCCGAGCACCACGCCGGCCCAAAGCGGCTTGCCGCCAGCCTCCACCTGGATCCGGAGATTCAACTCGCCCTTGTAGGTGTCCTTTTCCGTGACCATGCAGCGGAGGATCTCCACGCGCACGGTGACGGTCGCGGTCTCGGGCGCCGATGCGAAGCTGAGGCCCGCTTCCTTGTAGAGCGCGACCGCGTGGGTCCCGAGGAAGGCCGCCACATCGTCGCGGGTCGTGACGGGGCGCGGCTGGTCCTTCTCCTGGTTCTCGGCGATGAGGGCCTTATCGTCGCGGGAATCCGAGAAGGGCTGGATCCAGATCTTGGCGCCGGCCAGGGGCAGCAGGTTCACGGCCCCCATGGACTCGGCGAGCGTCGAGGTGGGCTTCCAGACGAGCGGCACGCCCTCCATGCCCTTGTCGGCGGCGTGGACCAGGGGCGCGGCGAGGACGGCGAGGAGAAGGGGGCGCGAAAAGGCGCGGAGATTCATGGCGGCTCCGGGGTTTGGGGCTAGAGAGGGATGTTGCCGTGCTTCTTGGGCGGCATCGCGTCGCGTTTGGTGTCCAGGAAGGCGAGGGCCTTGACGAGCTTGCGGCGCGTCTCGCGGGGCAGGATGACCTCGTCCACGAAGCCGTGCTCGGCGGCGATGTAGGGGTTGGCGAACTTCTCGTTGTAGTCGGCGGTGAGCTCGGCCTTCTTCGCGGCCGGATCCGCGGCGGCGGCGAGGGTCTTGCCGTGGAGGATGTTCAGGGCGCCCTCCGCGCCCATCACCGCGATCTCCGCCGTGGGGTAGGCGAAGTTGAAGTCCGTGCGCAGGTGCTTGCTCGCCATCACGCAGTAGGCGCCGCCGTAGGCCTTGCGGGTGATGATGGTCACCTTGGGCACCGTGGCCTCCGCGAAGGCGAAGAGCAGCTTGGCCCCGTGGCGGATGATGCCGCCGTGCTCCTGGGTCACGCCCGGCAGGAAGCCCGGCACATCCTCGAAGGTGATGAGGGGGATGTTGAAGGCGTCGCAGAA
>DATJFC010000169.1:0-4538 GCA_035495995.1 Holophagaceae bacterium | reverse complement strand
TCCAGCAGGCCCAGGAGCGTCTTCAGCAGCGTGGACTTGCCCGCGCCGTTGGGGCCGAGCAGGCCCACGATGCCCTCCTCCAACGAAAGGCTCATGCCCTTCAGCGCGGGCTCGGCCGCGCCGGGGTAGCGCACTTCCAGGCTTTCAAAGGCGATCACGGGCACTCCGGGGACGAAGGCGATACGGGGGCGGGCGAGGGTCGGCTTAGGCAGGGTATCAAAGGCTTTTGACGGAGCGGCAAAGGACCCGCCCGGGGGGCTTGGGCCCGGCGGCCCTGCGCCTAGACTGGGGGCCTTGAGGCGCTTATGACCGAGCGGGCCGAGGCCCAGATCATCCCCTTCGACCCCCGCTACCGGGAGGATTTCAAGCGGTTGAACATCGCCTGGCTGGAGAAGTTCTTCCGCGTGGAGCCCCTGGACGCGGAGGTGCTGTCGAACCCCGAGCGGAACATCCTCGATCCCGGCGGCCGCATCCTCTTCGCGAAGGTGGGGGACGAGATCGCCGGCGCCTGCGCCCTCATCCCCGAAGGGGAGGGCCGCTACGAGCTGTCGAAGATGGCCGTGGACGAGCGCTTCCAGGGCCTCGGCCTCGGCCGGCTGCTGCTGGAGGCGGCCGTCGCCGAATTCAAGAGGCTGGAGGGCGCGGAGCTGTTCCTGGAATCCAACAGCAGGCTCGGCCCCGCCATCCGGCTCTACGAGACGAGCGGCTTCAGGCACGCGCCGCGCCCCGCCGCCTCGCACTACGAGCGCGCGGATGTGTACATGGTCTACGAGGGCTGATCCGCCAGCATCGCCCGCAGCCGCGCCTCCGCCACCGTCCGCAGGGATTCCGCGTCGCCGAAGCTCCGCGGGTCGATGGGCTCGCCCACGCGGAGCGCGTAAGGGCCGCCCCGCGTGCGCCAGGAACCTTTGGGCAGGATCCCGTGGCCGCCGCGGATGGCCAGCGGAACGAGGGGCACGCCCGCCTCCATCGCCAGGTGGAAGCCGCCGCGCTTGAAGGGCAGGAGGGCGCCGTCCCTTGAGCGCGTGCCCTCGGGGAAGATCGCCACGCTCTGGCCCGCGCGGATCCGCACGGCGGCGTCCTGCAGGCTGGCGTAGGCCTTCCGCTGGTGGCCGCGGTCGATGAGGATGAAGCCCGCCAGGCGGATGGCCCAGCCCAGCACCGGCACGCGGCCCAGCTCCTGCTTCGCGATGAAGACGGGGCGGTCCGGCAGGGTGGAGATGAGCAGCGGCGGGTCCAGCAGCGAGGTGTGGTTGGCGAAGAAGATCACCGGCGCCCCGTCGCGGATGTCTTCCGGAAGGGCCGCCCAGCCTTCCAGCTCCCGCCGGATGCCGAAGCCCCAGGCCATGAGGCGGATGTAGCCGGGCGCGACGGCCCAGAAGCCGCGCCGTTGGCCCCGGAAGAGCGACAGGAGGGCCGCCAGCAGCACGGCCAGGGCCATGGCGGGCCCGGCGAGGAGCCACACCAGCGCGGGGCGGAGCAGGGGGCGCCGCGTCACTTCGCGTCGGACTTCACCACCTGGATGTCCTTGATGCGCACGGGGAAGTCAGGGACATTGGGCATGCCCTTGTGGAACCCCGTGCGGGCCTTGGCGATGGCGTCGGCCACTTCCATCCCGGCGATGACGCGGCCGAAGGGGCAGTAGGCGGCGCCGTCCAGGGATTCGGAGTTGTCCACGAGGTTGATGTAGAACTGGTCCTCGGCGCTGTTGGGATCCGAGGTGCGCGCCATGGCGATGGTGCCGCGGGTGTTGTGCAGGCCCGCCGCGAGGGCCTGGGCCGTCTCGTTGACGATGCCCTCGTGGGCGGGCTTCTCGACGAGGTTCTCGTCCATGCCGCCGCCCTGGATCATGAATCCGTCGATGACCCGGTGGAACACCGTGCCCTTGTAGTGGTCCTCCTTCACGTAGCGGAGGAAGTTGGCGACGGTCTTCGGCGCGGCCCCTGCGTCCAGCTCCACGGTCATGGCGCCGTAATTGGTGGAGATCCTGACGACGGGCTTCGCGGCCGGAGCGGGCGCGGGCGACTGGGCGGCGAGGGGCAGGGCGAGGATGAGCGCGGACAGGGATCTGCGAATCACGGGAGGCCTCCGGCTCCATTGTGCCCATGACAGGCTGCGGGCTCCAGGCTGCGGACTGCGCGGCCGCGCATGCTGGGGCCAACCGCGCTGCCTGGAGCCTGCGTTAATGTGGACCATGCCCCTCCTCGACTTGCCGCCCCTGGTGCTGTCGCTGCTCCTCGCGCCCTTCGGGCTCGGCCTCGGCTCCTTCTGCAATGTGCTCATCCACCGCCTGCCCCAGGAAGAGGCGGCCGAGCGCAATGTGGTCACGAAAGGCAGCTACTGCCCCTCGTGCAAGACGCCCATCAAGCCCTGGCACAACATCCCGCTCTTCGGGTGGCTTTGGCTGCGGGGGCGTTGCGCGGCCTGCGGGTGGCGCATCCCCTTCCGCTACCCCCTGGTGGAGGCGCTCGGCGGCCTGATCCTGGCGGGCTCGCCCTGGCTCCTCCCCTTCGGAACGCTCGTCTGGTTCAAGGGCGTGATCTGCGGCTTCGCGCTGCTCGTGCTGTTCTTCACGGACTTCACGGAGATGCTCCTGCCGGACGCGCTGCAGTTCCCGCTGATGGCGCTGGGCCTGCTCTTCACGCTGCCGCAGGCCCTCCTCGCGGAGCACTGGATCTCCATCCAGGGCGGCCACGGGCTCACGGATTTCCTGCAGGCGAGCCTCTGGCACAACGGCCTCCAGCCCGCGCCGGGGTGGACGCTCTACGGGGACGCCGTCACCTGGCAGTCCAGCCTGATGGGCCTCGTCATCGGCTACGGCGGGCCCTGGCTCATCAACGCGGTCTACAAGGCGCTGCGCAAGACGGACGGCCTCGGCATGGGCGACTTCAAGATGCTGGCCTGGCTCGGCGCTTTCTGGGGCTGGGGCCCCATGCTCGGCATCCTCTTCGCGGGCGCGGCCCTCGGCGCCGCCGTGGGCGTGCCGCTCATGCTCCTGCGCCGCGCGGGCGCGCAGAGCATGCTGCCTTTCGGCTGTTTCCTCGCGCTCGCCACGCCCGGGATCGTCTTCTACGGCCCGGCCCTCTGGCACTGGTATTCGGGGTTCCTCGGCTAGGACGCTCTTAGCGCTTCGGCGCCGCGCTGAGGACGATGCCGAGCACCGCGCCGAGGCCGACGCCCACCGGGAGGTTGCCCAGGGCCAAGCCGATGCCCGCGCCCAGCGCGATGCAGACGCCCATGCTGAAGTAGAGCTTGGAGCGGAACTGGATCTTGGCCATCAGCGGCCCTCCTGGTGGCTCGGACCGCGTTCCCTCGGCAGCATCCCCGGGAGGTCCGCGACCTTGAGGGCGGTGAAGGCCATGACCTGGGCGGCCTGCTCCAGCTCGCCCGGCCGCACATGGGCCAGCGTGTCCGCCTCGCTGTGGTGGATGGCCGCGTAGTCATGCTGGATCTGCTCGGCGCAGAAGGCCGGGACGCCCGCCTGGTCGAAGGGGAGGTGGTCCGTTCCGCCCTCGCTGCGCAGGTCGGTCTCGGTGACGCCCAGCCGCTTCAAGGGGCCAAGCAGCGGCATCAGGACCTTCGCGGCCTCCGGCCGGTCCTGGAGCGCGAAGCCGTTGATGGCGCCCGCGCCCGTGTCCATCACGAAGACGGCGCTCACCTTGTCCAGCGCCGCGGCCTTCGCGTAGGCGGCGGAGCCCAGGAAGCCCAGCTCCTCGCCGCCGAAGAGGACGAAGCGGATGCTGCGTTTCGGTTTCGCGCCGCTCTGCTTGAGGAGCCGCGCGGCTTCCATCAGCGCCGCCACGCCCGCGCCATTGTCCGTGGCGCCCGTGGCGAGATCCCAGGAGTCGAGGTGGGCTCCGAGGATGACGCACGCCTCGGGGTGCTCCGATCCCTTGATCTCGGCCCAGGTGTCGAGCCCCTGGGTCGGGCCGCCGAACTGGCCGCCGAGCTCCAGGCTCATCGGCCGGCGGGCGGCGCAGAGCCGCGCGTAGTCGCCGTGGGCGACGAAGGCGATGGGCAGGCCTTCGGGGTCCAGCTTCCAGGTGCAGTTCACATTGAGGAGCCCCTTCGACTTGCCCGAATCCGCCAGCACCGCGACGGCGCCCGCGGCCTTGAGGGCGGGCAGCAGCTCCTCGATGGGGAAGTCCTCCTCGGGCTCCGGTTTCCGCTTCAACCGCAGCGGCGGATTCATCTCGGGAGGGTCGAGGCGTTTCACGGGCCCGCCCGCGAGCACGATGGCGCCCTTGAGCCGGTCTCCGGAGCGCGCGACATCCTCTTTCGTCCGCAGCAGCACCAGCGGCGCCGTGATCGCGCCCGCCGTGGGCGGCGTCCAGCCCCACTGGGCGAGTCGGATGGCGTGGCCGTCTAGAGAGGCCTTCGCGGCGCCGCGCGTCCAGGCGTGGGCCAAGGGGAACTGCAGCTGGTCCGTCTCCAGCCCCATCGCCTTGAAGCGGTCCAGCGCCCACGCGTGCGCGGCGCGGGCCTGGGGCGAACCTTCGAGACGGGGGCCGATCTTCGTCGTGAGCTCCTTCAGCGCG
>DATJFC010000168.1:0-3621 GCA_035495995.1 Holophagaceae bacterium | reverse complement strand
CGTAGGAGAAGCTTGATGGAGATCTGGCACCACTCGCTGGAGGCCGCGCCGCAGGCGGGCGCCTCCGTCGTCACGCTCGGGAACTTCGATGGGGTCCACGCCGGTCACCGCGAATTGCTGGCTGAAGCGGCGGCCTCGGCGAAGGCGAAGGGCCTCCGCAGCGCGGTCGTCACCTTCGATCCCCACCCGGCCATCGTCGTGGCGCCGGAGCGGAAGCCGAAGATGCTCATGACCCTGGACCAGCGGCTCGCGGCCTTCCGGGACTGCGGCGTGGACCTGGCGTGGATCATCCCCTTCTCCCGGGCCTTCTCCGAGCTGGCGCCGGAGGCCTTCCTCGA
Organism: Holophagaceae bacterium; assembly: GCA_035495995.1. GTDB lineage: Bacteria > Acidobacteriota > Holophagae > Holophagales > Holophagaceae > JAFDVN01. Next base: position 3,283 of record DATJFC010000168.1, on the reverse strand, counting down.
CGGCCTCGCCCGAGCGCTTTCCCCCGTGGAGCTGCATGTGGGCCGGGCTTTCCGCTTCGGCCGGGATCGCACCGGGGACCTGGCGTTGCTGAGGGCCTGGGGTTTCGGGCACGGCTGCGGCGTGCAGGGCCATGCCCTACGCGCGCCGGACGGCGGCCTCCTCAGCTCCACGCGGGTGCGCGAGGCGCTGGAGGCGGGCGAGGCCGGAGAGGCGGCACGCCTGCTCGGTCATCCCTTCTCGCTCACGGGCATCGTCGTGGAGGGCGACCGCCGCGGGCGGCACCTGGGCTTCCCCACCGCGAACCTGGCCTGGGATCAGGAGCAGCTGCCCGCCAACGGCGTCTACGTGGTGGAGGTCCGCAGCGGCCACTTCGAGGGACCGCGCCTCGGCCTCACCAATGTGGGCGAGAAGCCCACCTTCGAAGGCCGCCGCCTCACGGTGGAGACGCACCTGCCCGGCTTCGAGGGCGACCTCTACGGCGCGCGCCTGGAGCTGCGCTTCCTCCATCGCGTGCGCGGCGAGCGGAAATTCGGCGGCCCCGACGAGCTGCGCGCCCAGATCGCGAAGGACGTGGCCGAGGGCGAGGCCTGGTGGCAGGCGCGGCGATGAGGGGTTCGATGGTGTTTCTCGGCTTGGGCTGCCTGCTCGCGGTTCTGGGCGCCTACCTCCTGATGCGCGCCCATCGCCGCGTGGACGGCCGCCCGGTCATTGGCGGCCGGGTCATGGAGCTGATCCCCGTGCGCGGCTCCAAGGGCGGCACCAGCTACAAGCTCCGCGTCGCTTACACGGACCCCGGCGGCAACCCCACCACCCTCACGACGCGGTGGGCCCAGAACCCGCCCGCGGCGAAGGCCGGCGAATCCGTGAAGCTCGCCTGGATCGGCCCCGGAGAGGAGCCTGTGCTGCTGCTTTTCAGCAGCCTCTTCGGCCTGGGGTTCGCGCTGCTCGTCGTGGGCCTGGCGCTGGCGGTGGCCGGCGGCGGCTTTCTCTGCGGGCCGGAAGTGATCCGGCGCCTGTACCTGAGCTAGCGCCAGGCCTCCAGCACGCGGAAGCGCGCGCCCATGAGGCCGGGCAGCGTGAGTTGCAGGAGGTTCTCCATGCGCTTCATGCGGTCCGCGGCGGGCAGAGCCTGCCATTCGGATTCCCATTGCAGGAGCGGCGCGTGGGCGCGGATCCACTTCGACAGCTCCTGGTGGCCCGCCTCCCGGAGGCCTTCGCGCTCCAGCAGGGCTTGCAGGCGCGTGAAGTCCACATCAGCCGTGAGGTCGCTCTCGCCGAGGTCCTCCCACCAGGCGCCATCCACGGTGTGGCCTTTGAACCGGCGCAGGTCTGAGCCCTTCGCGAGAAGGCGCTCGGCGCTGTCGCCGTAATCGATGGCGAGGAAGAGGCCCGCTTCCAGCGCGCCCGCGAGCTCGCGGGTGAGGGACGGCAGCGCCTCGCACCAGATGCTCCCGTCGCTGGCCTCCAGGGATTCGCCCTTGGCCGCCATGACACCCTCGAACCAGGCCCGGGGCGCCTCGTCTTCCGCCGCGTGCCACTCGGGCCCTTCCGCCGTGAGCATCTCGCGCACCCAGCGTCCGCCATCCCATTTCCAGGGCTGGGCGGGCAGCGCGTCGAAGAGCTCGTTGGAGATCACCGCGCCGGTGAAGGGGGAAAGAGGTTCGCCCTCGGCGATGAAGCGCGCCTTGCCGGAGGTGAGCCAGGGCGCGAGGGCCGCTTCCGCCATGCGCCGGGCGGCGGGGTTGTCATCGCGATGGACATAGCGGAGCGACTCCGCGAAAGCGCCGGAAGCCGCCGTCAGCAGATCGCGGCCCAGCCAGCCGCGCCCCGCGCCAGGCTCCAGCACGGTGAAGACGGCGGGGCTGCCGAGGCGCTCCCATGCGGCCTGCAGCCGCAGCGCCAGGGCCTGCCCCAGCAGCGGACCCAGATCCAGCGCCGTGTAGTAGTCCTTGCCCTCGAAGCCCCAGGGCCCTTCCGCGCGACGGTAGTAGCCGTGCTGCGGATCGTAGAGGGCCAGCGCCATGACCTCAGAGGCCGGGATGGGCGCGGTCTTCGCGCGTTCCGTGAGGCGCGCGGCCAATGGGTTCACTTGCCGCTCCGCAGATCCCACTTCTTCAGCAGCGCGGGCAGCAGCCACTGCGTGAGCAGCAGCGCGAGGGCCACGCCGCCGAGGCAGGCGATGCCCACGCCGCGGAGGGCGCGGTAGCCGGAGAAGGCCAGGCCGCCGAAGCCCGCCAGGGTCGTGCCCGCGCAGACGGCGTTCACGCGCGCCACCCGGGCCGAGGCGTCGGCCTCGTGGCGCGCGCGGTGCAGGAGGTTGAAGGCCGTGTCCACGCTCACGCCCAGCGCGATGGGGATGGCGGTGAGGCTGAGGAAGGTGAGGGGCTCGCCGGTCCAACCGAGGGCGCCGAAGACGCCGGCCTGGCTGGCGAGCAGGGGCGGCAGCGCCAGCGCGGCGAAGCGCCAGGAGCGGCCGAAGAGGGCGATGATGAGCAGCACGGCGGCGAGGGAGAGCAGCACCGCGTCGCGGATGGATTCCTTCGCGATGCCCTTCACGACCTGCAACAGGGGCCGCGTGCCCACGAGCCGGGCGCCGGTGCCGTCGAGCTTCGAGGCCAGCCGGTCCTGGGCCGCTTCGTCGAGCCGCAACGGCAGCGTCAGGGCCTGGTTCCCGCCTTCTTCCTGCTTCGGCAGCAGCGTCCTCAGCGCGGCCACCGGCGCCTGCGGGTCCTGGGCGGCGCGGCCGAGGGTGCGCAAGGGGCCTTCCAGCGCGATGGGGTCGAGGCCCATGCCGCTGGCGGCCGCCAGCGTCTGCTGCCGCCAGGTGTCGGAGCCGAGCACGGCGCGGAGGCGCGGGTCCAGCGTCTGCCAATCCGGCGCGGGCACGCCTTCGGCGCGGAGCAGGGGCGCGAGCTTGTTCCAGCGGAGCGGCAGGCGATCCGGATCGTCGAGCGGGATCTCCAGCGCCAGCGGCCGGAGGCTCGCGCCCAGCACGCCCTGGAGCCGTTCCTGCAAGGCTAGCGCGGGGTTGTCCGCCATGCGGAACTTGCGGAGGTCCTCCTCCCAGCGCGTGCGCGGCGCGCCGAGGAGGGCCACGGCCAGCAGCGCGAGCGCCGCGAGGGGTTTCCACGCCGCCAACGGCGCCGCGCGGAGCGCCGCCACCTCGCGCGGTGCGAACGCGCCTTTGCCGTGGTCGAAACGCAGCAGCAGGAGCGGCAGGAAGAGGAAGGTGGCCACGAGGCAGCAGAGCAGGCCGAGGCCCGTCGTGAGGCCCAGGTCGCG
>DATJFC010000167.1:0-2018 GCA_035495995.1 Holophagaceae bacterium | reverse complement strand
GAGGCTGCCGCCGAAGATCGTGCCCACATAGTTCCGCGTGCGCCAGGACAGGGGCAGCTTCACGCGGATCTCCGACCAGTCCGCCGCCACGAACGAGACCCGCCCGCCCGTGCCCCGGTAGCAGGGCCAGACATTCGTGCCCCACCGGAACCAGCGCGTGCGGAAGGATTCGTGCATGGGAAGACATTAACCATGGAGACGCGGAGGCGCGGAGAAAACACAAATCTTCTCTGTGTCTCCGCCTCTCCTTGGTTCGCCCTTCTCTAAAACCTCACCGTCACATCGCCGTCCGCCTTCTTGACGGTGTCGATGAAGCGGATCTCGCGGCTCTGGTAGGTGAGGATGAGGCTGCTGGTGCGGATGCCGTGGCTGAAGAAGCGGACGCCTTCGAGCAGGCTGCCGGCGGTCACGCCGGTGGCGGCGAAGACGATGTGCTCGCCGGGGGCCAGGTCGTCGGTCATGTAGATGCGGTCGAAGCGGGCGCCCATGGCTTCCGCCTTCTCGCGGGACGCGGTGTTGGTGTCCACCACGAGGCGGCCCTGGATCTCGCCGCCCAGGCACTTGAGCGCGGCCGCGGCCAGCACGCCTTCGGGCGCGCCGCCGGTGCCCATCACGGCGTGGACGCCGGTGCCGGAGACGGCCGCCGAGATGCCCGCGCTGAGATCGCCATCGCCGATGAGCTGGATGCGCGCGCCGGCGGCACGGATGTCCTCGATGAGTTTCGCGTGGCGCTCGCGGTCCAGCACCGTCACGACGAGGTCGCCCACGCCGCGGTCCAGGGCCTTGGCGATGGCCTTCAGGTTCTCGGCCACGGGCGCGTCCAGGCTCACCTTGCCCTTGGCGGCGGGGCCCACGACGAGCTTCTCCATGTAGAGGTCGGGCGCGTGCAGGAGTCCGCCCTTCTCGGCGGCGGCCAGCACGGCGATGGCGTTGGGCGCGCCGGTGGCGCAGAGGTTCGTGCCTTCCAGCGGGTCCACGGCGATGTCCACGGCCGGGTTGCCGGGGCCCATGCCCACCTTCTCGCCGATGTAGAGCATCGGCGCCTCGTCCCGCTCGCCCTCGCCGATGACGATGGTGCCGTCCATGCGGACGGTCTCCATGGCCTTGCGCATGGCCTCCACCGCCAGCTTGTCGCTGTGCTTGCGGCGGCCGTGGCCGATGCTGCGGGCGCAGGCGATGGCGGCTTCTTCCGCCACGCGGAGGAATTCGAGGCTGAGGGTCTGTTCCATATCTTGGGCCTTTGGCTCTTGGCTCTGGGCTCTTGCCAGGGCGTTCCTTTTCCAGCCTAGAGCCGAAAGCCCAAAGCCGAAAGCCTGGCGGGCGGAGCCCGCGTTAGACCGCGCGGCTCACGCTGCCGCGGATCCAGTCCAGGATGGGCTCGCTGCCCTTCTCGACGGGCAGCATGAGGATCTCGGGGATCTCGTAGGTGTGCAGGTCGGAGATGACTTCCGCCACGCGCTCGTAGCGGTCCTTGGTGGTCTTGATGACGAGGAGGACCTCCTCGTCCAGGTGGGTCTCGCCCTTGAAGTAGTAGTAGCTCTTGAGGCCCGGCAGGATGTTCACGCAGGCGGCGAAGCCCTGGTCCACGAGCGCCGAGGCGATGGTGAGGGCCGTTTCCTCGCTGCCGCAAGTGGTCAGGATCATGCAGGCGTCGGTCATGGTCGCTCCCCGCCCCGAGGCGGACCTTTGAGTCTACACCTGGGGCGGGGCGGGTTCGAGGCATCGGGGTGCGAGGGGAAGGGCGTTTGGAGGGCTCGCTGGCGCATCGCGGGGGAGGCTCGTTCAACGAAAAAGGATGTGAGCCTTTGGGTGCGCGGGAAGGATCGCCGGGATCCGCTGGCGCATCATTTTCGAGGGACTCCAAGGTTCGGCTTGGCGTGCCGGCGCCCCCTCCTTGCCGCTTTCGGTTCGCGCTTCCTCCGCTCCGACAGCGCCGGTGCGCTGTCTCCGCGGCGCGCTCACCGGCGGCTGCGGCTCGGAGGTCCGGATCCTCCGGTCCATTCCGACCAACGAAAAGG
>DATJFC010000166.1:0-6150 GCA_035495995.1 Holophagaceae bacterium | reverse complement strand
CCTCGTCCTGGCGCACGCTGCTGCTCATCCCCGAACTGGAGCGGGAGCTGAGCCTGCTGGAATCGAAGGGGGACCAGCTCCGGCGCCTCGCGCACCTGGAGACGCTGCGCCGCCGTTCCCAGCGCCACCTCTCCCTCCTCGAGGACCAGCTCCAGCGCAACCATCACCACCGCCAGCTGCTGGCGCGGCGCCTCTCGCCGGAGGCGCTGGACGCCCTCAACTACGAATCCGCCCAGCTCCAGCGGGAGGCGGAGGAGCTGCGCGGCCGCGTGTCGGGCCAGGGCGAGGAGATGGCGGCGCTCCTGCGCGAAGTCGAGGCCGCCTACAACCCGCATTGGGGGCCCATGTTCCGGGAAGGGGACGCGCAAACCCGCTTCGCGGATCAGATCCAGCAATACGCATGGGCCTACACTGGCGCCATCAGCAACTTCTACGCCTACGACCCGAACGGCACCCTCTTCGCCCCGATGCCCGCCCTGCCCCACGAGCAGGTTTAGGGGTCCGTCCACTGATTTGGAAGCACCTCAAAAACTTGCGGATTTTTCCTTGCGCGGGAGTAGCATGGGGGCATCTTTGCCACCCCTTAACCAGCCTTAACATTCCCCTGGCCATCCATGCTCAGCTTCTGGGAACAGGACGCCGCACCGGTCCATGACGCCCTCGTGGTGGGCGGAGGCCTGGTCGGCCTTTCCACCGCCATCCAGATCAAGCGGCGCAAGCCGCAGTGGCGCGTGGCCGTGCTGGAGCGGGGCCTGATGCCCAGCGGCGCCTCCACGCGCAACGCGGGCTTCGCCTGCTTCGGCAGCCTCACGGAGATCCTCTCCGATGTGGACCGCATGGGCCGCAGCGAGGCGCTGGCCCTCGTGGAGAAGCGGTTCCGCGGCCTGCACAAGCTGCGCGAGACGCTCGGCGACGCGGCCATCGGCTACGAGCATCACGGCGGCTACGAGCTGCTCATGGACGCGCAGATGGAGGCGCTCCAGGGCCTCCCGAGCCTGAATGTGTGGCTGCGGCCCATCTTCAAGAGCGATGTGTTCCAGGTGATGAAGGAGCGGAGCGGCCAGAGCGCCGCCGCCGCCATGGGCTTCAATGTGCGGCAGGTGCGCACGGTCGTGCGGAACCCCTTCGAAGGCCAGCTCCATTCCGGCAAGCTCATGGCCGCGCTGGAGAACCGCGCGCGCGAGACCGGCGTGGAGCTGCGCACCGGCGCCGAGGTCGTCGACTTCGACGAGAACGACAGCCTCGCCACGCTCTGGGTCCGCCAGCCGGGCTCCAAGGACCGCGTCCCGTTCCGCGCCGCGCAGGTGGTCTTCTGCGCCAACGGCTTCACCCACCGCCTGCTCCCGGGCCTCGGCATCGTGCCCGCCCGCGGCCAGATCCTCGTCACCGAGCCCGTGCCGGACCTCAAGTGGAAGGGTTGCTTCCATCTCGACGAGGGCTTCGTCTACTTCCGCGACCTCTCCACGCCGGAAGGCCCCCGCGTGCTCCTGGGCGGCGCGCGGAACATCGCCTTCGAGGCCGAGGCCACGGACGAGATGGCCACCACCCAGGCCATCCAGGGGCGGCTGGAGCAGCTGCTCCGCGACACCATCCTGCCGGGCAAGACGCCCCGCGTGGCCCGGCGCTGGGCCGGCATCATGGGCTTCGGCCCCGAGAAGAAGCCCGTCGTGAAACGCATCGGCCCCCGCACCGTCCTCGGCTTCGGCTGCAACGGCATGGGCGTGGCGCTGGGCAGCCTCATCGCCGAGGAGACGGCCGCGCTCGTCCTGGACTGATCCTCACTCCGCGACCAGCTCGTCGCAGAAGATGAAGCTCTTCTCGCCCGCGCCCTTGTGCCAGGGCGGGCAGGTGATGGGCGCCTTCGCGTGGACGCGGATGTAGCGGGCCCGCGCCCCCGCTGCCAGCTGCACGGCGAAGTCGCGGATGACGGCGCCCTCCGCATGAGGGTCCGTCGTGTTCTCCGCCGTGCCCACATCGCGCCAGGCCCGGCCATCCTCGCTGACCTGGAAGTCCACGGAGCGCGGCATGAAGATCCACGCGCCCTGGTCCTGGAGGCAGCCGAGCGCGAGCCGTCGCAGCGGCTTCACCGACCCGAGATCCAGGTCCGCGTCGAGGTCGACGCCGTAGAAGCCCTGCCAGCCGCCCGTCTTCCAATCCGCCGTGCCGCGGATGCCGTCCACGAGCGCGCCGGGGCCGCCGCCGTCGTACTGCGGGTGGAAGGGCGCGCGCAACGAGAGCTTCTTCGCGGGATCCAGATGGTGGAAGTCGGCGGCCACCACGGGGCTCCAGAGGCCGTCCTTCTCCGCGCGGAAGCTCAGGACGCAAGTCTTCTCGAGGGTGATGGGGCTCGTGTAGGGCTGGGCCTTCTCATCCGGAACCGATCCGTCCAGCGTCCAGAAGAGGTGGCAGCCCGGCTCCAGCGCGACGAGTCTCGCTTCGACGGGGGCGGAGAAGAAGCGGGGGCCTTCGCAGACCGGCGCCGCGACCACCGGGTGGCCGGAATCGGCGCTCCGCGGCCTGTCTTCCGGCGCGCCGCCCCATCGGGACGGCGTGGCGCCCATCTTGAACACCAGCTCGCCGCCTTCCAGCAGCTCCTCGTGCGTGAAGAAGCAGGCGGGATGGTCCTTGCCGTCCTTCGTGCAGCCCTGGACGCAAGGGCCCTCCCCCTCCGCGCGGATCACGAGCGTCTTCCCGCCGAGACGGAGCGTCGCCTTGGGGAACAGCGGCGAGCCGGCGGCGTAATCGGCGCGACCGGGGCAGACTTCGTAGAGGCCCAGCGCGCTTAGGACGAACCAGGCGCTCATCTGCCCGCAGTCCTCGTTGCCGATGAGGCCGTCGGGGTCGTCCTTATAGAACCTGTCCATGACGCGGCGGACGAGCGCCTGGGTCTTCCAGGGCTGGCCCGCGTAGTCGTAGAGGTAGGCCATGTGATGGCTGGGCTCGTTGCCGTGGGCGTACTGGCCGATAAGGCCCGCGATGTCCGCCTGCTCCCGGCCCGTCGTCTTCGGGCTGGCGCTGAAGAGCGCGTCGAGGTGCCTGCAGAAGGCTTCATCCCCGCCCTCCCGCGCGATGAGGCCGTCGAGATCCTGGGGCACGAAGAAGCTGTACTGCCACGCGTTGGCTTCCGTGTAGTGGTTGTCCACTTCCGAAGGATCGAAGGGCGTCTTGAAACGGCCGTGGAGGCGCGGCCGCATGAAGCCGTCCGCGTCGAGGAGGTGTTTCCAGCTCTGGGCCCGCTGGTAGAACCGGGCCGCGTCCCCCGCATGCCCCGTCGCTTCCGCGAAGCGGGCGATGCACCAGTCGTCGTAGGCGTATTCCAGCGTCGTGGACACGTCTTCGGAGGCCGCGTCGCCGGAGATGTAGCCGTCCCGCTTGTAGGCCGCGAGCCCGCGGGCGTCGGCATCCGCGCTGGCCTCCATGGCCTTGAGCGCCAGCTCCGGATCGAAGCCGCGGAGGCCCTTCATCCACGCGTCCACGATGACGGGCACGGCGTGGTAGCCGATCATGCAATCCGTCTCGTTGGCCCACAGCTCCCACACCGGCAGGCGGCCCGCCTCCTGGTATTCCCCCAGGAAGGTGCGGATGAAGTCCTGGTCGCGCTTGGGCTCGATCAGCGTGTACAGCGGATGGGCGGCGCGGAAGGTGTCCCACAAGGAGAAGACGGTGTAGCGCGTGCTGCCTTTCGCGGCCGCATGCACTTTCAGGTCCCGGCCCAAGTAACGGCCGTCCACGTCCTGGAAGGTGTTGGGCTGGAGCAGCGCGTGGTAGAGCGCGGTCGTGAAGATTTTCCGCTGCGCCTCGCTGCCGCCTTCAACGGTGGCCTTCGACAACTCCTTGTTCCATGCGGCCCGGGCGGCGGCGCGTGTCCTCGCGAAATCCCATCCCGGCAGCTCGGCGCGGAGGTTCTTCCAGGCGCCCCGGATATCCACGGCCGACAGCGCGACCTTCACCTGCAGCGGCGCGCCGGGCTTCAGGCGGAAGCGCAGGTCGGCCTTGATGTCCTTGCCTTCGGCTTTCCGCGCCTTCGCCAGCGGCGCGTCACCGGAGGCGAGGGTCGCCGTGAAGGGATGGTCGAACACGGCCACGAAGTAGACGGGCTGGTCCACGGCCCAGTCCTTGGAGCGGCGGAAACCTTCGATCGTGCGGTCGTCCACCACGCGGACCCAGGCGTCCAGCACTTCGTTCCGGTGCTGGAGGTCCAGGAGCACTTGGGCATCCCTGCCGCTGAAACGGTAGCGGTGCAGCGCCACGCGCGTCGTCGCCGTCAACTCCGCGTCCACGCCGTAGTCGTCGAGGCGCACGGCGTAATAGCCCGGCTCGGCCTTTTCGGTGGCCTTACGGAAATGCGACCCGTAGCCGCTCGCGTCGAAGGGCCCGGGGTCCTCGCCCTTCGCGGTGTAGCCCGTCTTCCACTTCACCGCGCCCGTGAAGGGCAGTAGCAGGATGTCGCCGTAGTCGCTGCAGCCCGTGCCGCTCAGGTGCCGCTGCGAGAAGCCGTAGATGACGGAGTCGCTGAAGTGGTAGCCGCTGCAGCCGTCCCAGCCCGTGAGCCGCGTGTCCGGCCCTGGCTGCACCATGCCGAAGGGCAGCGCGGGGCCAGGGAAGGTGTGGCCGTGGCCGCCCGTGCCGATGAAGGGGTCCACGAGGGCCGCGGGGTCGGCCTTCGCGGGCCGCTTCGATCCTGCGAGGGCGACGCCGCAGATGGAGAGGGCGAGAAGGGCCTTCAATCGCACGGCGGCCTCACCGGACGACGATCTCGTCGGCGCAGATGAAGCAGGTCTTGCCCTCGCGCCAGGAGCCTTTCGGGATGGTGATGGGCGATTCGGCCACGACGCGCACGAAACGGGCCCGGACCGCGGCATCCAGGCCGTAGGCATGCACCTGGGTCTTGCCGTCGTGGAGATGCGGGCCGTACTTCATGAGTTCCGGCGGCGTCGCCAGCGCGCCAGCGGGGCTCCAGGCGAGGCCGTCCACCGAGGTCTCGAAGCGCACCTCCAGCGGGAAGTAGGTCCAGCTGTACGGGTCCTGCAGGAAGGTGATGCCGAGGTGGTGGAGGTCGCGGGCTTCGCCCAGATCCATGGTGGCCTTGAGATCCTGGCCGAAGAAGCCCTGCCAGTTCCCCGCGCGGAAATCCGCCGTGCCGTGGACGCCATCCACCAGCGCCAGCGGGCCGCTCGCCCGGAAAGTGGAGCTGATTTCGCTATCGAGACGCAGCTTCGGCCATTCCGGAAGCTGCACGAACCGGCTCTCCACCACGGGGCTCCAGGCCGCTCCGCGCTGGGCCCGGAAGCGGAGCGTGGCGCTGCGGTCCAGCGCGAAGGGCCCGGTGTACAGCGGCGAAGCCTCCGAAGGCTCGCTGCCGTCGAGGGTGTAGTGGATGGCGTCACTGGGCTGCGCCGCCGCGAGGCTCACCTCGGTGGTTCCCTGGAAGACGGATTCCCCTGCCGCCACGGGCGCCGGGACCAGGACCGCATCGGCGGACACGCTGTGGGGCCGGTCCGCCTCCGAGCTGCCCCAGCGCGAGGGCCGGGGCCCCATGTCGAACTCCAACTCCCCGCCCCGCGCCAGCGCAGCGTGGGTGATGAAAGACTTCGCGTACGCCTTGCCATCCAGCCGCGCGGCCTGGATGTAAGGGTTGCCCGCGCCGTTGTGGCGCGCGCGGATGGTGAACCGCCTGCCGCCCGCCAGGTGGAGCACGGCCTTGTCGAAGAGGGGCGAGCCGATGGCGTACTCGGGCCGGCCCGGGCAGACCTCGTAGATGCCCAGGGCGCTGAGCACGAACCAGGCGCTCATCTGGCCGCAGTCCTCGTTGCCGGCCATGCCGTCGGGCTTCGTGGAATACATCCCGTCCATGAGACGGCGCACCAGGGCCTGGGTCTTCCAGGGCCTGCCCGCGTAGTCGTAGAGGTAGGCGATGTGGTGGCTGGGCTCGTTGCCATGGGCGTACTGGCCCACGAGGCCCGTTACATCCTCCTACTCCCAGCCGTGGATCTCGGAAGACGCGGCGAAGAGCCCGTCCAGATGCCTGTCCAGCGCGTCCGCGCCGCCGAGGCGCGCCATGAACCCGTCCACATCCTGCGGCACCGCGAAGGCGTACTGCCAGGGCGTGGCCTCGGTGAAGTCGAAGGTGATGGCCTGGAGGTCGAAGGG
>DATJFC010000165.1:0-10506 GCA_035495995.1 Holophagaceae bacterium | reverse complement strand
CACCGCGCGCCAGGTCATGGCGTCCACCCGCCCCACGCGCGTGGGGCGCGCGCCGAGCATGGTGCCGCTGATCTCGATCCAGTCGCCCACCTCGAAGGCGCCGTCCAGGCTGAGGGAGAGCCCCGCGAAGATGTTGCCCAGCGTCTCCTGCATGGAGAGGCCGATGACGGCCGCCACCAGCGCGCCCGTGCCCAGCAGCTGCGAGAGGCTCACGCCCGCCACGTGCCGCAGCAGGCCGCCCGCGGCGAGGAGGTAGAGCAGCACGACGATCATGTCCCGGGCGAAGCCCGGCGTCGCGTTGCGCTGCTGTCGCGCCAGCGGGTCCACGACGAGGAAGGTGATGGCGCGCACGGCGACGAAGGCGAGCGCGATCCAGAGCACGGCGATGGCGCCTTCGCGCACCGCGGGGTTCCCGCTCACGCGGTGGAAGGCGTAGGCCCCGCCCGCGATGAGGAGCGCGAGGATCATCCAGGCCAGGGCCCGCCGGCGGGGGCTGATGCGCTCACGGAGGTCGCGGAACATGGCGGAAGTCTAGCCGGAAGCGGCGCTCTTCAAGCGCGACACCGCGCCGCGGGGATCCGGCGCCTCCCAGATCGCGCGGATGAGAGCCACGCCATCCAGTCTCGGGTGCCTCAGCTCCGCGGCGTTCTCCGCCGTGACGCCGCCGAGGGCGAGGAGGCGCGGGCCGGCGGGCGCGGCTTCGAGGAAACGGCAAAGGCGCGCGGCGCCCCAGGGGGCGCCCTTGCCGGGCGTGGTGAAAGCGGGCGCGATGAGCAGCTGGCGCGCGCCGCGGCGCGAATCGAGCTGGGCCTCCTCGTGCAGCGGGCGCGACACGGGAACGAGCCCTTCCGGCACTTCCGGGTGGGCTTCGGGCGCGTGGAGGCCACAACCGGCGGCGAGGGCCACGTCGAGGCGGCCGCCCACCCACAGTTCGATCCCGGGCGCTTCATCGCGGCACCAGCGGGCGGCGTCCAGCAGGGCGCGAGCCTCCATTCCCTTTTCGCGGATGAGGAAACCGTCCACGCCGCTGCGCAGCACGGCGCGCCACTTCGACGCCCCGAAACCCACGCCGGGCGTGATCGCGAGGATGAACATCAGGCGAAGAGCGCGCGCAGCGCCGCCGGATCGGCCTTCGGCAGCGCCAGCACGGCCGTGTTCTCATCCACATGGGCCACACGGCCCATGCCGCAGAGGGCCGTCGTCACGCCCGGGCAGGAGCGCGTGAACTGGAGCGCGAGCTGGGCGGCCGTGGCGCAGCCGGGCAGCGCCGCGGCCAGGGCCTCTCGCTGCGACTCGACGGAGCGGAGGATGCGGGATTGCAGGATGGAGGCGCTCGTCTGCATCGAGAGGCCCAGGGCCTGCGCGGCTTCCAGCAGGGTGAGACGCTGGCCGTCCAGCGCTTGAGTGGGTTCGAGGAAGGCCTCGGGCATGCCGAGGTTCAGCGGCGCCTGCACCCAGCGGAAGCCGTGCCGGGGCCCGCCGATGGATTCCGCGAGATGCCAGAGCCGCGCGAGGTCGAGGTGGTTCTCCACGCCTGGCGGCACGCGGAGCCCATCCCAGGTGGCCACGCCGTAGAAGCGGATCTTCCCCCCGGAACGGAAACCCTCGCAGGCCTCGAAGGCCTCCGCGATGGCCGCGTAGAACCGCTCCTCGCCCAGGGCCGGCAGCTGCTGCTCGGGGTTGTGGAGGTGGAACAGGTCGACGGTCTCCAGACCCAGCGCGCGCCGCGAGGCTTCCAGCTGGTGCGCCAGGTAGCGGGGCGTCATCGCGTGGCAGCCGTCCACCACCTCTCTGTCGGCGAGGACGCCGGGCCCGCGGAGCACGCGCTCGAACCAGGCCGAAGGGCTCTCCGCCGTCTCGCCGTCGGACATGGGCAGGTAGCCCGCCTTGGTGGAGACGAAGAAGGACTCCCGCGGCAGATGCGGCAGCACCGCGCCCAGCGCGCGTTCGGAGCGGCCGTGGCGGTAGTTGGCCGCCGTGTCGAAGGCCGAGCCGCCCCGTTCGAAGAACCGCCGGGCGGCCGCCGCGTAACCTTCGTCCGCGGCCGCGGACGGCGCGCCGAGGTAGGTGCCGAGGCCCAGGCTGGAAGGAGTCGCGTGGGGCGTCATGCCCTCAAGACTACATGTCCAGCTCTTCCTTCAGGCCCGTCTGGCCCATTTCGACGAGGCGGTCGGAGGCGTGGCGGGCCCATTCGGAGTTGGGATAGCTCTCCACGAGGCGCTTGTAGTAGTCCTTGGCCTGCTGGCGCCAGCCGTCCGCCTGGGACTTGATCCAGGCCGTCTGATCCGCGGTCATCTCCTTCTGCTCGTCCTTGTTCAGCTCGGAGAAGGTCAGCCGTCCGCCGAACTTCTGGTTCAGCTCGCCCCGGGCCCAGGCCACCAGTTCGTCTGTCGTGACCCCGCGCTGGCGGAAGGTCTCGCCCAGGTAGTAGTAGGCCCGCTCCCGGTCCATGTAGTCCGGGTAGGTTTCCAGCAGGCTGGTGAGCCGCTGCTGGGCGCCGGGGTAGTTGTAGCTGTTCACATAGAAGATGCCCACGACGAGCTCGTGCTCGGCCATGCGGCGCCAGCACTGCGTGATCTTCTCCCGCGCTCCCTGGGCGTAGGGGCTGCCCGGGGATTCCTTGAGCAGCTGCTCGAAGGCCTGGATCGCGGCCCGGGTCTCGGTCTGGTCCCGCTCGGCGCTGTCGATGGAGGCGTAGTGGCACAAGGCGATCTGGTAGAGCGCGTAGTCCCGCCGCGCGTCGTTGGGGAAGTAGGTGAGGAAGCCCATGTACTCCACGAGCGCCTCCGGGTAGCTCGCGGGGGAGGCGAAGAAGAAGCTGTCCCCCAGGAGGAGCTTGGCCTCGGGGTAGGCCTTGGTGCCGGGCATGTTGGCTTCGATGTAGCGGAGCATCTTGCGGGCGTCGGCGGCCTTCCCCTGCTTCAGGCGATCGCGCCCGCCGGATAGCAGCTGGTCGGAGGTCTCGCCGGCGTAAATGTCCCCCTTGGCCTTGCGGCAGGCGGTGCCGCCCCCGAGGACGAGGAGGCAGGCGAGGGGCAGGGCGAGGCGGGTCTTCATTCGGATTCCTTCGGACTCTATAGCGTGGCAGAACCGGGGCGATCGTTCCCGCGGAATTGCCGCGACCGGGCCTCCAGCCAGGGCTCGATGAGGGCCTGGGCCTCCGCCCGGCGCCGGTCGTGGAGCACCTCGTGGAAGAAGCCCGGCAGCCGGTGCCGTTCCAGGAGCGCGGGCGGGACGGCGGACCAGAGGGGCTCGGACTTGTCCGGATCCACCACCGTGTCGTCCCCGGCCTCCAGCAACAGCATGGGCCGGGAGAGCTCGGCGCCGAAGGGCAGGATCTCCCGCCGCCCCTCGGCCAAGGCTTCGCTGAAGGCAGGTGTCGCCCACTTGTGGCAGAGCGGATCCGCCCAGTAGCGCTGCACGAGCACCGGATCGGAGCAGACTTTCGACTTGTCGCCGCCGATGTTGAGGCGCAGGTGGGGGGCAAGCCAATAGAGCGCGTGGCCCAGGAGCTGGAGGACCCTGGATCCCTGGCGCAGGGCCACGGCGGGGCTGGATAGGACGAGGCCGTCCAGCGTGTCCTGATGCCAGAGCAGCGTGAGCAGGGCCACGAGGCCGCCGAAGCTGTGGGCCAGCACGACCTGGGGCCACACCGGCAGCGGCGGCATGGGCACGCCGTCCACGACGCGCGGCGGCGCGCCCACGCGGATGGCGTCCGCGCGCTGCTCCTGGCGCAGGAAGAGGGCGAGATCCTCCGCGAAGGGGCGGATGCCGTCAGCGTCCCCGCGGGGGCCTTCGGAGCGCCCGAACCCGCGCTGGTCGAAGGAGGACACGGCCCAGCCGAGATCGTGGAGCCATTTCGCCGTGTGGCGGTAGCGCTCGCCGTGCTCGCCGTAACCATGGAGGATGACGGCGCGGCCCTTCGGCGCGGGGTGATCCCAGCGCGCGAAGGCCAGCTTGTAGCCGCCCTGGCCCACCAGAGTCCCCCGTTCGGAGGGCTCCAGATCCTCCGGGATCAGCGCAGCATCGGCCATCCGCCGAGGATACCGTGGCAGACGCCCCTGTCCGGCCCCGGTAAAGTAGAAGGTTGCCCTTCACCGGGCCCCCGAGGAATGAGATGGATTTCGACAGCCTGGTCAGGGCGAAGAACGAGCTGAAGCCGCGCGTGGAGCAGCTGGTCCGCCATCTCGACCCCGAGCGGAAGGCCCTCGAGCTGGAGCAGATCGAGGAGCGGACCCTCGCGCCGGGCTTCTGGGACGACCCTGACGGCGCCCGGCCCATCCTCAAGCAGCGGGGCGTGCTCACGGACGCCATCGCCCTGGCGAAGAAGCTTGGCAGCGGCCTCGACGACCTCGAGCTCGCCCTGGAGCTGGCGAAGGAGGACGACTCCATGCACGGGGAGGCCGAGACCGTGCACGGCGTCCTCGCCCAGGCGGTGGAAGACGCCGAGCTGCGCATGATGCTCAGCGGCGACCTGGACCAGAACAACGCCATCGTCAGCATCAGCGCCGGCGCCGGCGGCACCGAGAGCCAGGACTGGGCCGCGATGCTCCTGCGCATGTACCTGCGCTACTGCGACAGCCGCGGCTGGAAGACCGAGATCATCGACCAGCAGGATGGCGAAGAGGCTGGCATCAAGGGCGCCACCTTCACCGTCGAGGCCCCCTTCGCCTACGGCTACCTGCGGGCCGAGGCCGGCGTCCACCGGCTCGTGCGCATCAGCCCCTTCGACTCCGCCAAGCGCCGCCACACGAGCTTCGCCGCCGTCTACGTCAGCCCCGAGCTGGACGACACCATCGATGTGGAGATCCCGGACAAGGACCTGAAGATCGATGTGTTCCGCGCCTCCGGCGCCGGCGGCCAGCACGTGAACCGGACCGAATCCGCCGTGCGCTTCACCCACCTGCCCACGGGCATCGTGGTGAGCTGCCAGAACGAGCGCAGCCAGATCAAGAACCGCGCGACCGCCATGAAGGTGCTGAAGGGCCGGCTCTACGAGCTGGAGCTGAAGAAGTTCGAGGATAAGGTGGCGGCGGCCAGCGGCGACAAGGCCGATGTGGCCTGGGGCTCCCAGATCCGAAGCTACGTCCTCCAGCCCTACCAGATGGTGAAGGACCACCGCACCAGCCATGAGACGAGCCAGACCCAGAAGGTGCTGGACGGCGATCTCAACGGCTTCATCCGCGCCCAGCTCCTCGCGAAGACGCTCAAGACGGAAGGCTGATGCCGACTGCGGGCCTCCAGCCTCCAGCCCCCGGCCTCCAGCCTGAGAAGTCGCATTGCGATTTGTGCTTGAGCCCCATCGCGGAAGGCCGCGCGAAGCGCGTGATGCAGGGCGAGGCCTTCGAGTTCTGCTGCCCCGGCTGCGCGCAGGTCTTCGAGATCCTCGGGCCTGAGGAAGCGAAGCGGCAGGGGCCCTCCTTCAAGAAGGGCGACGGGCCGGGCGATGGAAGCGAGCTGCCGCCGGGCCCCTACCTCGAAGTCTGGATGAAGGTGGAGGGCATCGCCTGCGGCTCCTGCGCGCCGCTCGTCGAAGGCCTGCTCCAGGCCCGCGACGGCGTCGTGAAGGCCGTGGTGGAGCCCGTCTCCGAGACGGCCCAGGTGCTCTACGCGCCCAGCCGCGTCAGCAAGGACGGCCTGCGCGAGCACCTCGCCCGCTACGGCTACGGCTCGAAGGAAGTGGACCACCTCGACGACGAGCCGCCGAGCCTCCACCAGGCCCTGCGCCTCGTCCTCGCCTTCGTGCTCGGCGCCAACGCGATGATGAACGCCATGGTGATGTACGCGGCCTTCGCGCGCGACAACGGCACGAACTGGTTCGCGGACCTCATCTTCGAGCAGCGCATCTACAACGCGGACCCCATGCCCGGCGCGGTGCGCAACGCCTTCACCCTGGTGACCGGCCTCACGGCGGTGCCGGTGCTCCTCTATTGCGGCTGGCCGATCCTGGTGAACGGATGGCGGCGGCTGAGGCTCGGCAGCCCCAATGTGGACACGCTCGTGGGCTTCGGCGCGGTGATGGCCTTCGTCGTGAGCCTGTACACGGCCCTCGTCCTGCACGCCCACCATGTCTACTTCGACACGGCCTCCATGCTCGTCGCGCTGCTCGTCATCGGCCGCTCGCTGGAAGGCGGCGCCAAGCGCAAGGCCAGCCGGGCCATCTCGGGCCTCCTGCGCCTGGGCGCGAAGGGCGCGGAGAAGCTCGTGGATGGCGAATGGCGCGAAGCGGACCTCGCCACGGTGCGGCCCGGAGACCGCCTGCGCGTGAAGCTGGGAGAGCGCATCCCCGTCGACGGGCGCGTGCTCTCCGGGACAGGCTGGGTGGACGCCTCCACGCTCACCGGCGAGCCGCGGCCCGTCGAGGCCGGGCCCGGCGCCGCGGTGCTGGCGGGCAGCCTGCTCACCCAGGGCACCCTCGAACTCGAGGCCGAGAAGGTCGGCAGCGACACGCTCCTTTCCCAGGTCGTCGCGCGCGTGCGGCAGACCTTCGCCGCGAAGGCGCCGCTGCAGCAGCTGGCGGACCGCATCGCCGCCGCCTTCATGCCCATCGTCCTCGCCGCGGCCCTGCTCGGCGGGTTGCTGGCTTTCGCCCACCACGAGACGGCGGCCCAGGCGCTCATGGCGGGCGTCGCCGTGCTCGTCGTCGCCTGCCCCTGCGCGCTGGGCATCGCGACGCCGATGGTGCTGCTGGCGGCCGTCTCCGAATGCGCGAAGCGCGGCGTCCTGCTCCGCGGCAGCGAAGTGCTGGAGCGGGCGCCCCAGCTCAAGGCCATCGTCTTCGACAAGACCGGCACGCTCACGACGGGCCACCTGGAACTGCACGGCGCGCGCTTCGACGGCGTGCCCGAAGAGGAGGCCCTCGCCCTCGCCGCGGCGCTGGAGGAGGTCAGCACCCACCCTTTGGCGGAGCGCCTCTACCGCGAAGGCGCCGCGCGGGCCCGCGCCTCTGGCCTCGCGCTGCCTGAGGCAGAGGATCGCGTCGTCCACCCCGGCCTCGGCGTCGAGGGCGTGTGGAAGGGCCAGCCGCTGCGCATCGGGCGGCCCTCCTGGCTGAAGGAGCTCGGCGTCACGGCGCCGGAGGCCTGGTGGTCCGGCGACGGGCTCGAAGGCTCGCTCGTGATGCTCAGCGCCGGCGATCGCGCCATCGCGCTCTGGGGGCTGGGAGACGCGGTGCGGCCCGATGCCGCCATCGCCGTCCGCGCGCTGAAGCGCATGGGCATCCAGCCCTGGCTCGTGAGCGGCGACCGGCTGGAGTCCTGCCTCGCCGTCGCCGCCTCCGTGGGCATTGAGCCCGCCTGTGTCGTGGCCGGCGCCATGCCCGGCGCGAAGGCGGACAAGCTCGCGGAGCTCCAGCGGTCCCTCGGCCCGACGGCGATGGTGGGCGATGGCGTGAACGACGCGGTGGCGCTGTCGCAGTCGGACCTCGGCATCGCCCTCGGCAGCGGCGCCTCCGTCGCGCTGGAGAGCGCCTCCGTCGTGCTCGTCCACCGCGACCTGCGCCGCATCCCGCTCTTCTTCAAGCTGGCGCGGCTTTCCGTGAAGCGCATCCGCCAGAACCTCTTCTGGGCCTTCGCCTACAACGCGGTGCTCATCCCCCTGGCGGTCGCGGGCTGGGTGCACCCCATCCTCGCGGCGGCGGCGATGATGGCGTCCTCCCTGAGCGTCATCCTCAACAGCGGCCGCAAGCTCGGGCTTGAAGCGAAGCGCCGCGACCTGGAACATGAAGGCCATGAGCCCGTCGCTGTTTGAGGTCCTGATCATCGGAGCCGGCCCCGCGGGGGCGTCGGCCGCGTGGTCGCTCGCGAAGGCCGGGCACCGCGTCCTCCTGCTGGAGAAGGACCGGCTGCCGCGCGTGAAACCCTGCGGCGGCGGCGTGAGCCCGCAGGTGGGCCAGTGGTTCGATTTCGATTTCGCGCCCGTCATTTCGAACCGCGTCACGCGCATCCGCTTCACATGGAAGAGCGGCGAGGCCATCGAGGAACCGCTCGGCACGCGGGAGCCGCTCTGGATGGTGAAGCGCTCAGAGTTCGACCACTTCCTCGTCAAGCAGGCCCTCGCCCGCGGCGCGGAGCTGAAGGAGGGCACGGCCGCGCTGGGCCTCCGCTTCGAGGACGGCGCCTGGACCGTGGACACGGCGGAAGGCCCGCTCCGCGCGCGCTACCTCATCGCCGCCGACGGCGCGAAGGGGCCCGCCGCCAAGTGGCTGGGCTTCACGGACCGCAAGCGCTATGTCGCCGGCGCGCTGGAGGCGGAATACGAAGGCCTGCCCGCGCGCCCGGACGTGATGCACCTGGATTTCGGCACGGCGGCGAAGGGTTACGCCTGGAACTTCCCCAAGGGGGACGGACAGGGCCTCGGCATCGGCGTCTTCCGCGGCAAGCAGGACAGGGACCTGAAGCAGCTGCTCGCGGGCTACACGGACACTTTCGGCGTGGCGCTCCCCGCCTGCCACCTCATGGCCCACCCCATCGCCTGCTGGGACGGGGACCAGGCCCTGCACACCCAGAACGCCCTGCTCGCGGGCGAGGCCGCCTGCGTGGTGGACCCCTTCACCGCCGAAGGCATCCGCCCCTCCATCTTCAGCGGCCTGCGGGCGGCGGACGCCATCTCCGCGGCGTTGCGCGGCGAGGACCGCGCGCTGGAAGGCTACACGCGCGTCATGCAGGAGCAGCTGGGCTCGGAGTTGGTCTGGGCCAAGCGGCTCTCCCAGCTCTTCTTCGCCGTGCCCCGCCTGGGCTGGAAGGCCGTCGCCGGCAATCCCGGCAGCCCCCGGCGCATGGCCAGCATCCTCGTCGGAGAAGCGAAGTACAGCGAGCACGCCGCGAACGCCATCCGGAAGCTGAGCTTCGGGGTCGTGGGGTAGAACCTATTCGGTCTTCTCCGCCTCTTCCATCCCCAGTTCGACGCGCTCGTCCTTCGGCAGGCGCCAGTGCCAGCGGCCGGTGGCGCGGTCGAAGAGGTCGAAGCAGCAGAGCCAGTTCAGGAGGCCGGCGACCATGATGTAACTGGCGCCGTATTCCTGGGTGAGGTTGCGGACGGGCTCGGTGCCCGCGCCGCCGAAGGCCCAGGCGAAGGCGCCGTAGGCGGGGCCGATGCCGGCGGTGCCGAGGGCGCTGAGGCTCTGGAGCCAGGAGCCCGGCGTGAAGACATAGATGCCGCCCTTCACGCCGTCCACCGCGCCGTACTGGAGCTGCAGCGCGCCGAGGAGGAGGAACACGGCCCACACGGCGAAGAAGGCCTTGGCGCGGCCCTTCTGCCCGATGGACCAGTAGCCCCAGCCCGGCACGAGCAGCTGGAGCAGGATGGGCTTCCACGCCGCCTTCAGGGCCTTCTTGCCCCGGAGGAGGGCAGGGATCGCGGGCTTCTCGGTCTCGCTCATGCCTCCAGCCTAAAACGAAAGGGCCTCGGATGGGGCCCTTCGTGCGCATGCAAACGGGGCCCGAAGGCCCCTTTTGCAGAGTCCACCAGCGGAGGGTTAATCCGTGGCGAAAGGCAGGAGGGCGATGTTGCGCGCCCGCTTGATGGCTTCGACCAGCGCGCGCTGGTGGACGGCGCACACGCCGCTGGTGCGGCGGGGCAGGACCTTGCCGCTCTCAGGCGTGAAGCCAGAGAGCGTCTTGGTGTCCTTGTAGTCGATGTAGGGCAGCTTCTCGACGCAGAACTTGCAGAACTTCGAGCGGCGGCCCGAAAAAGATTTCTTCTTCTTCGGCTTGCCCTTGGCGGCTTTAGAGCGCTTCATCACGACACCTCTTCAGGAGCGCGGTCCTTGATACCGGCGGCGGCCTTGCGCTTGGACTCGCGGTCGAAGCGCTGCTTGGAGCGGGCGGCGGCCTTCTCCATCACGTCCATGCGGACGGACAGGTACTTGATCACGGATTCGTGGTTCCGGAAGCGGCGCTCCAGCTCCGCGACCAGCTTATTGTCAGCGTCCATCTCGAAGAGCGTGTAGTAGCCTTCGCTGAACTTCTGCACTTCGTAGGCCAGCTTGCGACGGCCCCATTTGTCGGTCTTGATCAGCTCACCGCCCTGTTCGGCGATGATCCCCTCGAAGAACTTGACGAGCTCGTCAGCCTGTTCCTCGGTCAAGGTCGGGGAAGCGATGAAGATGGTCTCGTAGCGACGCATCGTTCCTCCTTGTGGATGTGAAGCCCCCGTCTTGCGGGAGCAAGGAGGCACCGCGGGGAGCAGACGCTCCACGGGCGCGAAAGATCAGTTTGCCCCGGAAGGCCTTGAATCTCAAGGCGAAAGGCCGGTCCAGAAGGCCTCGCCGTTGACCTGGCCGGGCAGGCCGTCCGCGTTCTCCGTCTCGGCGAGGAGGTCCAGGAACCGCGCGAAGGGCGCGTCCAGGGCCTCGATGCGGTCCCATTCGGCCTCCGTCCACTTCCCGAGGACGAAGTCCGCCAGGGGGCGTTCGAAAGGGCCGATGCCCAGGCGCAGGCGGGGCAGGGCCGCGGCCCCGAGGGATTCCTGGGCGGAGCGCACGCCGTTGTGGCCGCCGTGGGAGCC
>DATJFC010000164.1:0-3548 GCA_035495995.1 Holophagaceae bacterium | reverse complement strand
GTGCCGTGCCGGCGCGAGCGACTCGAGCCACTTCGTCAGCGCGTCGGGAGGGATCGCCGTGAATCCGGGCACCGGCTCCACCGTGCCCTGGTGGCGCACCAGCGGCGGTTCTCCTGAAGAGAGGTAGAGATCCGACCCGCCCATGTCGAGGAGCTTCGCGATGAGACCGTCCCAGGGCGAGAGCCCCGGCCGCGTGCGCTCTTCGGGCGGCGGAGGCGCGAGGGCCGCCTCGTTGGGGGCGGCGGGCGGCGGCGGCGCGGGGCGGGGCGCCCGGGTGAGCCGGTGGGCCAGGAGGCTGCTGGATCCCGCGGAACGGCTCGCGCGGATCTCGTACCAGCCCTCCCCCAGCTCCCGGTGGAAGACGACCATGTCTCCGCGCAGGTACGCGGTCTTGTGCTCTTCCGGAAGGATCTCTTTCACGAGCCCGTCGATGATGGGCGAGAGGAGGTCTTGCGTGCCCAGCATCGCGCGATGGCCGCCCGGCAGCTCCACCGTGGCCGGGGAGCCCGGGCTCAGGTAGAGGGCCGTGCCTCCTTTGGTGGAGAGCTGGTTCAGGAATCCATCGAGCTTGGCCACTGGGCCTCCGCGCGGGGTCTGGGCTTTCGGGTAAGCGAATCGGGAAGTGACTTCCAAGATCGGACCATCGAGGCGCCCTGTCGAGTCCTTCATATCCGATAACCTCAATCGCATGCCTGGCTTCGGACATCTGCCCCTCGCCACCCAGGTCGGCGTTCTGCGCGGCCTCGGCCCCGCGCGGCTGGAGGCCTTGCGCGAGGCGGGCATCGAGACCTTCCGCGACCTGCTCTGGAGCCTGCCCTTCCGCTACCTCGATCGCGGCAGCGTCGTGCCCTTGGGAGACCTGGCCCTGCGCGGGCTCGGCGCCGTGCCTGAAGGCCGCGAGGTCGCGACGGTGATCGGCGAGATCCGCGACCTGCGCCAGGCGCCCACCCGCATCCAGCGCATGACGATCACCGAGGTGCTGCTGGAGGACGCCAGCGGCGCGCTGAAGCTCATCTTCTTCAACCAGCCCTACCTGGGCCGCACCCTCAAGCCCGGCGACCGCCTGCTAGCCTTCGGCCCCCTGAGCCAGGGGCGCGGCGGATGGGAGCTGCGCTCGCCGCAGATCGAGCGCTTGAGCAAAGGCGAGAACCCCTTCGTGCGCCGCTACCTGCCGCTTTACCGGAAGCTGGGCCCTGTCACGAGCCGCGTCCGTTCACAGCTCGTGAAAGAGGCCCTGGACCGCGCGGCGCCGGAGGAGGACTTCCTTCCGCGGGAGCTGGGCAAGGGCCTGCCGGAGCCTCTCGCCGCGCTGCGTCTGCTCCATGAGCCGCCGGACGATTGCGATCCGCTCCAGCTCGACCAGCGCGCGACGCCCGCCCATCAACGGCTCGCTTCCGAAGAACTCTTCGGCTTCGCGCTAGGCGTCGCCCTGCGCCGCGAAGGCCGCCTCCAGCGCAAGGGGCTGCGCGTGCCCACTTCGCCGGAGCTGCGGGAGCGGCTGAAGGCCTACCTGCCCTTTCCGCTCACGGGCGCGCAGCGCCGCGCCTTCAAGGAGATCGTGGACGACCTCGTCTCCGGCAAGGTCATGCACCGGCTGCTGCAGGGCGATGTGGGCAGCGGCAAGACCCTCGTCGCCTTCCTGTCCATGGCCATGGTGGCGGAGACGGGCGGGCAGGGGGCGCTGCTGGCGCCCACGGAGGTGCTCGCGCGCCAGCACGCCGCGAACCTCGCGCGCTACCTCGGCGGCGAGTCCCACCGGTTCCAGCTCCTGCTCGGAGGCATGAAGGCCGCCGAGAAGCGCGAGGCCCTCTCCCGCATCGCCAGCGGAGAGGCTTCTTACATCGTCGGCACCCACGCGCTCTTCCAGGAGAGCGTGAGGTTCGCCAAGCTCCAGCTCGTCGTGGTGGACGAGCAGCACCGCTTCGGCGTGAAGCAGCGCGAGGCGTTGAAGGCCAAGGGCGGCGATCCCCACTGGCTCGTCATGAGCGCCACGCCCATCCCGCGCTCCCTGGCGCTCGCGGTCTTCGGCGATCTGGACCAGTCCGTGCTCGACGAGCTGCCGCCGGGCCGCCAGCCCGTCGCGACGAAGCTGCTGCGGCCGGGATCCGCCGAACGGGCCTGGGACCTGGTGCGTCGCGAATTGGCGGCGGGCCGCCAGGCCTTCGTCGTGAGCCCGGCCATCGATCCGTCCGAAGAAGGCAAAGTCCAGCTCCGCGATCTCCAGGCCATGGAGCAGACGCTCAAATCGGCGCTGCCCGACGCGGCCATCGAGGTCGTCCACGGCCGCCTCAAAGCCGACGAGCTGGCGGCGCGCATGGGCCGCTTCACGCGCGGAGAGGCCCAGGTCCTCCTGGCCACCACCGTCATCGAGGTGGGCGTGGACGTGCCCAACGCCACGGTCATGGTGGTGGACCACGCGGAGCGATTCGGGCTCTCCCAGCTGCACCAGCTCCGGGGCCGCGTGGGGCGCGGGGCCCAGGCCAGCCACTTCCTCATGCTGAGCGACTCGGACACCGAGCGGCTGCAGGCGCTCGTGGAGACCAGCGACGGCTTCCGCATCGCGCAGAAGGACCTCGAACTGCGCGGCCCCGGCGAGTTCTTCGGCGTGCGCCAGGCCGGCGTGCCCCAGTTCCAGGTGGCCGACCTCGTCCGCGACCGCGCCCTCCTCCAACGCTGCCGCGAAGCCGCCGAAGCCGCGCTCAAGGAAGGCCTCGCCGATCCCCAACGGGAGTGGCTGCGCCGCGAGTGGGCGCGGCTGAAGCTGGCGGAAGTGAGTTAGGGTTTGGATTTCCGTCCAAACACGATCACCAATGTGAACGCCAGGATGATCAGCACCGCAAGAGGGGCGAGCCACGGCCCCAGCCAAGATAAAATGGAGGCCACTATTCGTACTGAAGGCGAGGCCGAGCGCGACAATCGCTCAGCCAGCAGGGAACTCGATATGGAAGCTGTCAGGAACAAAATCGTCAAACAGCCGAAGAGGATGAATTTGATCCGGCGGGCTCGACGATTGTGGGCCTGAATCTCCGCCTGCGTCGGGATCGTGTTGAAACTCATCAGCCCTTCAGCCCCTTCGCCACGCGCTCGCGCAGGAGCTCGGGCACCAGCTCCTTGAGGTCGCCGCCGAACTGGCCGATCTCGCGCACGAGCTTGGAGCTGAGGGCGCTCAGCTTCTCCTTGGGCATGAGGAAGACCGTCTCCAGCTCCGGCGCCAGCTTGCGGTTCATGAGGGCCATCTGGAACTCGTACTCGAAGTCGCTGAAGGCCCGCACGCCGCGGATGATGACCTGGGCCTGCTGCGCCTTGGCGAAGTCCACCAGCAGGCCGTCGAAGCGGGTGATCTCCACCTTGGGCATCGCGGCCGTCAGCTCCTTGAGGAAGGCGACGCGCTCCTCGACGGTGAAGGCGGGCGTTTTGGCGGGGTTGTTCAGCACGGCCACCACGAGGCGGTCCACGAGCTTGTCCGCGCGCAGGATGAGGTCCCAGTGGCCCAGGTGGACCGGGTCGAAGGAGCCGGGATAGATGGCGGTGCGCACCGGATGGTCCTT
>DATJFC010000163.1:0-3768 GCA_035495995.1 Holophagaceae bacterium | reverse complement strand
ATCCAGGGCAGCGTCAGCCACGTGCTCATCAGCGCCCCGGCGGACGACGCGGACCGCACCGTGGTGCTGGGCATCAACGAGGGCGCCCTGGACCTGGCGACGGAGCGGGTGCTCAGCAACGCCAGCTGCACCACCAACTGCTTGGGGCCCATGGTCAAGGTGCTGGACGACGCCTTCGGCCTGGACTACGGCTTCATGACGACGGTGCACAGCTACACCAACGACCAGCGCATCCTCGACCTGCCCCACAAGGACCTGCGCCGGGCCCGCGCGGCTGCCATCAACATGATCCCCACCAGCACGGGCGCGGCGAAGGCCATCGGCCTCGTGCTGCCCCACCTCAAAGGCCGCCTCGACGGCGTCGCAGTGCGCGTCCCCACGCCGGATGTGAGCCTCACGGACCTCACCGCGACCCTGAAGCGGGATGTGACCGTGGACGAGGTCCAGGCCGCCTTCAAGCGGGCCGCCGCGGAAGGTCCGCTCGCGCCCTACCTCGTCGTGCTGGAGGATGAGCTGGTGAGCAGCGACTTCATCGGCAGCGAGGCCAGCTGCAGCTACGACCCCTTCCTCACCAAGCAGCTGGGCCCGCGCATGGTGAAGGTCTTCGGCTGGTATGACAACGAGTACGGCTATTCCGCCCGCCTGAAGGACCTCTGCGTGGCCGTGCTCGACCGGCTCTGATGGTCGGCGTCAACGGGCTCGGCCGCATCGGACGGCTGCTGGTGCGGCGCCTCATGGCGTCGGAGCCGGGCCTCATCCGCGCGCTCAACGACCCGGCCGACCTGAGGACCCTCGTCCACCTGCTCCGGCACGATTCGGTGCACGGCTCCTCGCCGCTGAGCATCGCCGGGGACCACCAGGACGGCCAGGACTTCATCGTGATCGAGGGGCGGCGCCTCCCCCTCTTCCACGCCACGGATCCGAGCGGCATCCCCTTCGCGGAGCTCGGCATCGAGGTGGCCGTGGAAAGCAGCGGGCGCTTCATCCAGCGGGAGGCCGCCGCGCGGCACCTGCGCGGCTCCGTCCGCCACTGCGTCATCAGCGCGCCCTCGCCGGACGCGGACTTCACCGTCATCGCGCCCGTGAACGGGACCGGCCTGGACCTGGCGCGGCACCGGGTGATCTCCAACGCCAGCTGCACGGCTCACGCCACGGCGCCCATGCTGGCGGTGCTGGAAGAGACCTTCGGAATCGTCGCGGGCGGCATGAGCACCGTCCATGTGGCCACCAACGACCAGCGCCTCCTCGACCTGCCCCACAAGGACCGCCGCCGCGCCCGCGCCGCCTTCCAGAACATCATCCCCACCACCAGCTCCGCCTTCGGCGCCCTGCACCGCGCCCTGCCCGCGCTGCCGGAGCGCTTCTCCGGCTTCGCCCTGCGGGTGCCGACCCTCAGCGTGAACCTCGTGGATCTCACAGCCACCCTGAAGCGGCCCGCCACGCCGGAGACGGTCAACGAGGCCTTCCGAGCGGCTGCGCGAGGCCTCATGCGCGGCTTCCTCGCCCTGGCCCATCCGGGCGCCGTCTCCAGCGACTTCACGGGCCGCGACGAAAGCGTCCTCATGGACCTGGATCTCACCCGTGTCCTCGGCGACCGCTTCGTGAAAGTGTTCGGATGGCACGACAACGAGACCGGCTATGCGGCGCGGCTGGCGGAACTGGTCGTCCGTGTGGCGGGAAGCTAGTCCGCGAAGCTCCAGACCTTCACTCCGCTCACGCGGTCCAGCACGGCGGCGATGAGGTCGGGTGCCGGCGGTCCCGCGCTGCGGACATGGGCCTCTCCTGCGGCCGGCAGGCTCACCGCATGGACGGCGCAGGCCGCCAGCTCGGGGTGATGGCGCAGCGGCCGGGCCAGATTCTCGAGGTCCAGCGTCTCCAGCCAGGCCTTCGGCAAGGGCGCCGTGCGGGCCCCGGGCACCAGCGCGCCCACCTCGCGGGGCTGGAGCAGCACGAGGTGGATGCGGCCCTCCGCCTCGCCGCGCCAGGCGAGGAAGGGCGGCAGGCCGCCGAAGCGCACGCCGCCTTTGTCGGCTTCAGGCCAGGCTGAAAGCGCGGCGACGCCCTCCGCGTCCGCCGCCTCCATGGCCAGACGCGCGAGGTCCGGCTTCGCCGGCGGGATCCAGGGTTCGAGCGAGAAGTCGGCCATCCAAACAGGGTAGGCTCGATCCATGCCCGCCCCCCGCCCCGTCGTCGCCACCGGCCAGCAGATCGGCGCGGGCTGGAGCCCGGCATTGTCCGTGGTGAAGGCCCTGGCCGCGCTCGCGGAGGCGGAACGCATCGGAGGCGAAGCCGTCCACTGGCTGGCGGACGAGGATCACGACCGACTTGAGGTCGCGTCTGTCGTGGGCTACGAGGGGCCGCGCCTGAAGCGCCATCGCTTCCATTTCGAGGCGCCCGCCGGCACCGCCACGGGATGGCTGCCCTGGACCGAGGCGCAGCAGCGGGAGGCCGAGTCCCTGTGGGGCGAAGTCCCGGCGGCACGCGGCACGCTGCGCGACCACGCCCTCGCATTGGGCGCGCCCCTCTGGGCGAAAGGCATCCGCCCTTTCTCGCCGACGGATGCGGGCATCCGCGAAAGCGTCCAGGGCGAGCTGGAGCGCTGGCGCGGCCTCGGCCTTGAAGCGGCGCTCGTCGCGCGGGCCGAGCAGCTGGAGAAGGCCGGAACGCCGTCGCCCTTGGACCCGAGGACTCAGTCCGCGTGGTTCAGCCTCGATCCGGGCACCGGGCTCCGCTCCCGGCTGGACGCGGGCGCCAAACCGCGGCCCGGCCATTGGCTCAGCCCCGGCGCCGCGCTGCGCCCGCTCATGCAGTCGCTGATGCTGCCGGTCGCGGCCGTGGTGCTGGGGCCTTCGGAGCGCGCCTACTGGCGGCTCTCGGAGCCGCTGTGGGACCGCGTCGGCCTGCCCGTTCCGCGCATCGTGCCGCGCCCGCGCGTCTTCGCGCTGCCCCGCGGGGCGCGATTGGAACCTTCCGGGCTGGAAGCCTTGAGGGCGGGCCGGTGGTCCTTCTTCGCGCCTCCTGGCGCGCCTCTGCCCTCGGCCCTCCTGCCCTCTCTGGAATCCGGAAGGGGCTGGTCCGGCGCCCTCGGCGCCCGTTTCCAGGCAGAGCTGGCGCGGACCCGGGCGCGGCTGGGCAAGCTCGACCACAGGCTCTCCCGCGATGCCGCCGCCGACGCGCTGAACATGGACCCCGAAAAGGCCCGCCAGGCTCTGTTCCCCTTCGGGCTCGACCAGGAACGCGTGCTGCCCGGCCTTTTCTGGCTGCGCGAACCGGCCTTGGTGGACCGGATCCTGGACGCGCTGCGCGGCGGCGGCGATCTTCACCTCGTGGAGGCACCATGAGCCTTGATGTCCTCGTCATCGGCGCGCATCCGGACGACGCCGAAGTGCATGTGGGCGGCCTGCTCGCGCGCTGCTCGGAGCGCGGCCTGAAGGCCGCCATCCTCGACCTCACCGCCGGCGACCTGGGCACCCGCGGCACTCCCGAAACGCGCCACCGCGAGGCCATGGAAGCCGCGCGGATCCTCGGCGTGGAACGGCACATCCTCGATCTCCCCGACGGGCGGTTCACGGAGGACGAGCTTTGCCGCGTCAAGCTCATGGCCGAGCTGCGGCGCCTGAAACCGGAGGTGCTCATCCTCCCCGCGCCGGAGGACCGCCATCCGGACCATCGCCGCGCGCACCGGCTGGGGCGGGAAGCCGCCTATTACGCGGGTCTGAAGAACTACCCCTGCGAAGGCGCGCCCTGGCGGCCCAGGGCCGTCGCCTG
>DATJFC010000162.1:0-9668 GCA_035495995.1 Holophagaceae bacterium | reverse complement strand
CAAGCGGTTGAACGCCTGGAAGAGCTGTTCCACTTGCTCCTGGGAAAGCCCCGCGCCGGTGTCCTTGATGCTCACGCGGGTGCGCCCTTCCTGAGCCTCCGCGCACTCCACCCGCACGGATCCGCCCGCCATGTTGTATTTGATGGCGTTGGAAAGCAGGTTGATGACGACCTGCTTCAGCCGGGTCCGGTCGGCCATGACGAAATGACGCGGGCCCGAATCCGGGAAGGCCACCGTGACGCCCCGTTTCTGCGCCTGCGGTTCGATCATGTCCTGGCATTCGTGGAGGACCTCGGCGAGCGAAACGGGCTCCGCGGAGACCGGGACCTGCCCGGATTCCACTTTCGCGAGGTCGAGGATCTCGTTGATCAGCTTCAGGAGGTGCCACCCCGCCTTGAGGATCTGGGCGATGTTCTCTTTCTGGGAAGGGCTTCCTTGAATCGGATCCGACTCCATCAGTTGGGCGAAGCCGAGGATCGCGTTGAGCGGGCTGCGGAGCTCATGGCTCATGCTCGACAGGAATTCGGATTTCGCGAGGTTCGCCTTTTCGGCCACCGATCTTGCGCTCTCCAGCTCCACATTCTTCTCCTGTAGCACCTGATCCAGGCGTTTGCGCTCGGTGACATCGCGGGCTGCGGCAAACACGCCCTGGAGTCTCCTGTCCCGGTCGTAGAAGGTGGTCGCGTTGTAGGAGACGACGGTCTCCTTGCCGTCCCTGGCCTGGGCCGTGAGCTCGTAGTTGGTGACTTTCTTCTCCCTCAAGACGAGATTGATGCCCGCCTCGGCGCGGCCGGGGTCCGTGAAGTTGTCCTTGAAGGGCGCGCCGATCAGCTCGTCCCGGGTGCAGCCGGTGAGCGCCTCCATCTGCTTGTTGACATCCGTGATGATCCCGGACGGGTCGGTGGTCATCAGCGCGTCGATGTTCGATTCGATGAGCGACCGGGTGTAGAACTGCTGGTCCCGCAAGCGCTGGTCCAGCCTTTTCTGCTCGGCTTCCACCTCCTTGCGCGCGGTGTTGTCAGTCCCGATCAGGAGGTAGCCGATGATGCCGCCTTGGGCGTCGCGCAGCGCCGTGACGGAGACGATGGCCGGGAAGCGGCTCCCGTCCTTGCGGATGTAGGTCAGCTCGTAGATGTCCTCGATCCCGCGGGAGGCCTTGAACACCAGCGCCTCGAATCCGGGCCTGATCTCCGTGGCCAGTTCCTCGCTCAACGCCTTCGCGCGCGCGATCACTTCCTGCGGGTCGGAGATGTCGGCAGGCGTGATCTTGTTCAGGACATCCACGGCCGTGTAGCCGAGCATGCGCTCGGCGCCGACATTGAACAGCTGGATGACCCCTTTCTCGTCGGTGGCGATGCTCGAGAAATTGGCGCTGTTGAAAATCGCGTTCTGCAGCGCTCCCGTCTTGAGCAAAGCCTCCTGGCGCAGGGTCTCGATGATGCCCTCCGCGCTCGCCGGAGAGAGGATCGGTATGGGGGATTCGAGATCTTCTTTGGGCATGGCGGGCCTTTGCGGATTCCTTCACACGGCGATCTTTTGATCGGCCGGCTATCTGGGCTTGGAACAGACCCCGCCCCTCGGCCGGCAGATCTCATGGGCATATTCCGGGCCACAAGCGGAAGGCCAACCAGCCCGCGACTTAAGCCCTGACGCCTGACCGGGGGCCCTCTTCATTCAATCAAGATGAGCTGCATCTCTTTCAATTCGAGCGGAGGGGTCGCCCTTCAAGGTTTGGGGTGGTTTTTCCGCGGCGAGGCGGGGCTCTTCCGATTTCCGGTCCATCGAGATTTCCACGGCGATGGCCGCGGCCTTCTCCGCGGGGACGCCTTCGGCCCGCCGTTCGTATTCGATTTCCGCGAGATTGTCGCCCGCGCGCAATGCCGCGTCAGCAGCCTGCTCGTGCTCCCCGGGGAGATCCACGCGCAACTCCTCGATGAGCATCATGGCCGCCGCCGCGACCGGGAGCGCGAGCAGCGCTCCAGAGAGCCCCATCAAGGTCACGCCAGCCAACAGCGCGAATAGGATCACCGAGGAAGGAAGGCGGAGGATCCTCCCGTAGATGCGTGGGACGAGGACCCGGCTCTCGAATTCGCCGTACGCGAGCATCAGCGCGAGGACGGCGATGGCGGCCGCCGGATTGCGGACATACACGGCGACGGCCGCGGGAGCGGCCGCGATGAAGTTGCCGATGTAGGGCAGCACGTCCGCGACGCCCGCGAACACCGCCAAGGCCATCGCGTTCTCCACGCCGCAGGCCTTGAGCAGGATGAAGATGAAGGCGCCCATGAGCAGGGAGGTGATCAGCTGGCCGCGGATGTACCCGCCCACAATGGTTTCCAGGTTCATCATGACCCTGGACAAGCGGATGTGATGGGAGCGCGGGACGAGGGCGAAGAGCCCTCCGCGGAGGCGGTCCCGGTCGATCATCATGTAGAGCGCCAGGAAGATGGCGCTGACGCCGTAAGCCGCGACCCGGAGGACCCGCACCGAATAGGTGAGGGCCGACGCGCCCATCGCGCCGGCCTGAGCGTCGTAACGGAAGGTGCGCAACCATCCCGCGAAAGGGGCGCTGAGGCTGAAGCGGGCAAGTCGGTCCGCCAACCCGGCCCGGAACGCGGGTTCCCGTTCAAAGAGGTCCGCGGCCTGCGCCACCAGCGCCGGGATCGTCAGGGTCACGGCGAGGAACGCCGCGATGAAGACCATCGCGAAAACGAAGCCGATGCCCAAGCCCCTCCTGACGCCTCTGGCTTCCAGCCACCGGATGGCGGGGCTCATCGTCCCCGCCGTGAAAAGAGCGAAGACCAGCACCAGCAGGACGGGCTCCAGCTGGATCAGCAGCCACAACAGGAGCGGCACGAGGACGAGGGCGACCAGGGTCGCGGGCGACAACTCGAACCGCACCGCGCGGGTCCGGCGGCGGCGTGGCGGGGCGATCTTGGTTCCGGGTTCCACGCCCGCTCCTGAAGACATGGGTGGACGCTAACTGGCGTTCTTGAAGCCGTTCTTCCGTTCCGGCCACTCCCAGAGGGCCGCGTTGAATGCTTCGGCCTGCTCGAAAGCCACGAGATGGCCGGCTTCGGGGATGAGCCTCAGCTGGGCCCCATGGATCGCTTTGGCCATGGCCTGTGATTCGCTCGGCGGGATGAGAGTGTCCTCCAGCCCGGCGATCACGAGGACCGGCATCTCCAGCCCCGCGAGCCACGGCCGGGCATCGGGCCTTTCCGCCATCCCATTCAAAGCCCGAATGACGCCCTCGGGCTTCGTGGGCGTCATGAAGCTGCGGACCGCGGCCGCCATGGCTTTGTCCGAGTTCGCGCCCGAGAGCATCTTCGGCGCCATGGCGTGGATCACCACGGAGGTCCCTTCGGCTCTCACCTGCTTGGCCAGCGCGCGGCGGGCGTCAGCCACTTCGGGCGCGTCGGGACCGGCCTTCGTGCCCACCAATGCCAGCGCCCGGACGGCCTCGGGGTTGGCTTTCGCGAAAGCCAAGGCCACATAGCCACCCATGGAGTGGCCGACGAGGATCGCGGGCCCCGCTTCCAGATGGCGTACCAACGCGTGGAGGTCCTCGGCGAACCGGCTCATGGGCGAAGGGCTCGCCGTGGCCGCCGTCTCGCCGAACCCACGCAGGTCCGGCGCGATCACCCGGTAGCTCTCCTTGAACGCCTCCACCTGCTTCGACCAGACGCCGCGGCTCAAGGGGAAACCGTGGACGAGGAGCAGGCAGGCGCCTTCCCCCTCGTCGGTGTAAGCCATCTGGATGCCGTTCACCTTCGCGCGCATGGGGGCCTCCCGCTAATCCGTCTCCGGAGGAGGATCGATCCGGAGTCTGTCTGGTGAAAGGTCGTCAGCGCCCCGCCGAGGGCGGCACGGGAGGCCGGCTCAGGCTCCGCCAGGCTTGGAGGTGGTGGCGGAGCCGGGCTTGTCGACGGACTTTTTAAAACGCTGGGGCTCGCTCAACTCGTCGAGCTCGTTGCGCGGGTCCGCGCGGGTGAGTGCGTGCAGCTCCTTGCGGGAGTAGAGCGCCGTGCGATCGTCCGGACCCGCGGGCACGAACGGCTGGATCGGATGCTTGGGGCCCGGAGGCGTCTTGGGGGACATGGCCCGGCCCTCAATGCAGCCGGAGGGAGATGGAGATCCGGTCTTCCGGGTACTGGCGGTTCCGCATGTAGTACCCGTCATCGTCGTACTCGATGTAGACATCGTCATCGTCGTACCAGGTGGACGACCAATACTCGGGCCAGGGATCGACCACGCTGATCCAGAAGCCGCCGTATTGGAAGCGGGGGTATCCGCCGACCATCAGCAGCGGGTAGCCCTGGATGCGGAACGGGTGCTCCGGCCCGAAGTAGCCGTGATAGCGGGCCTCGGGGATTCGGCGCCCGCGGTAGCCGCCGCGTTCGCGCCAGTCGCGATGCTCGGACTTCCAATCATTGGCGCGGCGTCCCTGCCATGCGGCCTGGTGGTGGTCATCAGCATCGCGTTGCCGCCGACCGCCGTCCCGCCGCCAGGAAGGCGCATCGGAATGCCCTTGCCGCTGCTGGTTCGGGTGCTCGCCATCTCGGCCCTGCGGTTGGGGCGACTCTTGCCGGCCCGGACGCTGCGGCTTTTGCTGGCGGCGTTCCTCAGGCTGCTGCTGGCGCTGTTCTTCAGGTTTCTCCGGGCGCCGGTTCTCAGTCCCAGGCTGCTGCTCATGAGCGGGCTGGCCAGGGTCCTGCCGGTGATGATCCTCTTGCGCGGACAGGGGAGCGATGGCCCCGAGGAGCATGAGGGCGCTCGGGAAAAGGGAAAGGTTGATCTTCATGGGATGCCTCGATTCGGATCGCATTCAGGGTTGGGTGCTTCGCGCTCTGGGAGCGCCGCTCATTCGGGTGGATGCCTTAGGGCCTGCGGAGGGGCGCAGGGAGGGTCATCGGCGGTGGTCAGCTCCAAGTCCGCCTTTCCCCGCAGGGAAGCCTGATCCAGCCGTTCCTGCAGCAGTCGAGAAAGATCCCTGGCAAAACGCTGCATGAGGTCTTTCCCGTGAGTAGGCTCGGAACCCGGCGGGTCCGGCGCGGCCCGGCGCCGGTCCTCCTTGAACGCCGCCACCTGGCTGGGCCAGGTGCGGCGGTCTTGCGGGAAACCGTGGATGAGGCCCTGAGGGGCCTCATCGCCATCATCCGGGCGATGTGCCTGGCGTTCGGGATCCTTCTCGCGCAATGGCACTCCCGGCGGATGAGCTGAAGAACGCTGCTTCGGGCGCTGGAAAGATCGGCTCAGAGCCCGCCGGCTTCCGGATCCGTTATGCCTTCGCCGGAGACGACCAGCTCCACCCGGCGGTTCTGCTGCCGGCCTTCACTGGTCGCGTTGGAGGCGATGGGGTCGTCTTTCCCGAAACCCTTGAAAGAGATGGAATCGGCCATGACCCCCTGGCTCACCAGGTAGTCCTTCGCATTGCCGGCCCGGGCTTCCGAAAGGCGCTGGTTGAAGGCGTCGCTCCCGTTGCTGTCGGTGAATCCGTCAGCCTCGATCTCGAGGCCTTTGTGGGTCGAGAGGATTCCGGCGATCTTCGCGAGTTTCTCCCGGGCGGCGGGCACCAGCGTGGCCTTGCCGTTCTGGAACAACACGCCGGACATGTTCACGATGAGGCCCCTGGCCGTGGCGCGGGTCTCCAGGATCGCGTTGAGCTGCGCCAGCAGCTCGGACCGCAGCCCTTCGTTCTTGGAGCGCAGCCCCTCATTCTCTTTCTTGGCCTGGCGGGCCTGGGCGAGGGCGGCATCCTGGCCGGCGGCCGCCGCGGCGGCATCCCGGTTGGCCGCGTCGAGCTTGTCCTGGGCCCACTTCTTCTCGATGGCGGCCTGTTCGGTCTGCTGCTTCTCGACCGAGATCTGGCGCGCGTCCTCGGCTCTCTGGACGGACTCACGGGCCATCTGGATCTGGTCCTTCTTCCCGTCCGCTCCGGCCTCCGCCCGCGCCAGGTAGCCCTGGGCCTTGTCCAGAGGCTCGGGTGCGTAAGCCGCCGCGCCCGCCGCCTGCGCGATGCGGACCGCGTTCCTGGCCTGGTAGACATCGAAGGGGGTCGCGCCATCCATGGCCATCGGCGCATCGGAAGGCAGGTTCAGCGTGTACTGGCCGCGCTTGAGCAATTCGTACTTGGCGTCGATCAGCTCGACATGGCCCTGCGTGTCCTTGCCGATCGCGTTCTCGAGGATGACCACGTCGCTGGGCTGGCTCACCGCGAAATAGGGTTCCGCGGTCACCACGAGCCCGAAGGTCTGGAGCGATTCCTTGACCTCGATCTTGGCCTTCCCGCGTTCAAGCACGAGCTCGCCCAGGTTGGTGGCGCGGCCCTCGGTGGAGATGCCCCACAACACATAGGTCAGGAACTCATTGCCGAAGGTGGATGCGGAAGGCAGGTCCTTCACTTTGACCGTGACCTCGATCCCGCCGTGCTCGGTCTCGATGCCCGCTCGGCCGGAGGCGCCCGGGCAGAGCACGGTCCCCTTCAGGTCGATCCTGGTGGAAGACTTCAGGTCCCGGTAGTTGATGGCCTTGGCCGAACCCTGGACCACCACCACGCGGTACAGCGGCACGGAAGTGGATTGGCCGGCCGCTGCCGCGTCCTGCCTTGAAGGGGCGAGGGGCGCCACGGGCGGAGGGCTGGCTTGGAGGGCGAGGAAGGCTGTCAGGAACGGAAGGGATTGATGGATTTTCATTGGTGCACCTTGTCAGAGGAGAGCGGGTGGATGGATGGCTTGTCTGGGGAGCTTCAGGGCGCCTGGTTTCAGCCGCGAAGGTTGTCGGCCGCGTCCGACACGCCGCGTTTCAGGTCGTCGGCCGCCAGAGCGGTGCGCTCCTTGAGGTGGTCCCAGGCCTCAGAGGCGTCTCCTGCGAGGTTTCCGGCCTTCCGCTTCGCGCGGCGGGCGAGATCCTTGAGGTCCCCGCGGAGCTCGGGACCGGTCTTGGGCGTGGTGAGGGCCACCACCACCGCGCCGACGGCGGCGCCGGCGAGGAAGGTCAGCAGCATGGGGCCCATGGAAGAAGAGGTGGATTCCTGGTTCATGGTCGTTTCTCCATTTCGTGTGGGGTTCGGCTTCGCTTGAAGAAGGCCAGCACGGCGCTGATCCCTCCGATGACGCCTCCGAGGTTGCGGGAGGCGGATTCGACGGTTCCGAGGAACCGGGCGTGGTACGACTTCACGGCGCGCCCGGCCTCCCCCATCAGGCGGACGAAGCCAAGCAGCTCGTCCACCGAGGTCTGGAGGGAACCCGCCAGATGATCCATCCGCAGCCGCGACGCGTGCACATCCCCCGCGATCTGCGCCAGATCCTTCGTCGAGGAGATCAGGAACGCGTCGAGGCTCTGGGCCGTCCGGCGCAGCTGCAGAAGCAGCGGCACCAGGCCCGCGGCGAGCGCGGCCAGCACCAGGATGAGCGTAATCTCAAGGGCGATGGGCATGGGGTTTCACATTTCCTGATTCGACCTGAGCATCCACAGCGCCTTGTCCATGGCGCGGCTGGCGGAGGTGAACAGGTCCGCGGTGTCCTGGTCGCCGAGCCGCCCCGCCTCGCGGATGGCGTTGCGCATCTGCCCGGTGTACTGCCCGTAGCGCTCTACGAGGGCCGCCACATGATCCTTGCTGGCGCGGGCGTCCAGCGGGTACTCCGAGACCCTGGAAGCGCTGCCCGCGGCCCGGATGGTGCCTTTGGCCTGGCCGCCCAAGGTGACGGCCCGTTCGGCGAAGTCGTCCACGAAGGTGGCCAGCTGGAGATAGAGCTGGTCGAACAGCAGGTGGAGGCCGTAGAAGTTGTGCCCCCTCACATTCCAATGGGCCTGCTTGGTCTGGTAGGTCAGGTCCAGCGTGTCCGCCAGAGCCTGGTTGAGCAGGGACACCAGGTCCTTGGTGGTTTTCTCGTCGAACATCAGATGGGTGTGGTTCTCGTAGGTCTTGCTCATGGCGGGCTCCGCGGGGATGGTGGCTGCCGGACGGGTCATACGACCCGCCGGCCCTGGATGACGCGCACCAGGATGACGATGATGGCGATCACGAGCAGGACGTGGATGAACGACCCCATCGTGTATCCGCTCACGAGGCCGAGCGCCCAAAGGATGATGAGGATCACGGCGATGGTCCAAAGCATGAGGAGACTCCTTGGCGGGCATGGGGCCGGCCTCCTGAAAACTTCAGGAGGCCGGTGTGGGAAGGGTTCACGACTTCTCGACGGTCATCCGGTTGTCCACATGCTTCACGCCCTCGATGTCCGCGGCGAGTTTCGCCGCCAAGTCCCGCTCTGCGGCGTTTTCAGCCTCGCCGTGGAGGGTCACCATTCCGTTCTTGGTGACCACCTTGGTGGCCAAGGAATGGGTGGATTTGTGGAACAGGAGCGTCGTCTTGATCTGGGCCGTGATGGACGCGTCATCCACCTTGGCGCCCATGCCCTCGTGGGCCGCCTTCGCGGGCTTGGAGACGGAGAGGTCGTTGCGCACATCCTTGACGCCTTCGACATCCTTGGCGTACTCGCCCGTGAGCTGCTTCTGCGCGTCGGAGTCGGCGCTTCCGGAAAGCGTCACGACGCCGTTCTGGGTGTTCACCTGGGTGTCGGTGCCGCTGACATGCTTGTGGAAGAGCAGGGCCGACTTCACCTTCATGGTGACCCAGCCGTCCGAGTGCTCGGCAGGCTGGCCATCGGCCACGGAGATCTGGTTGTGGACGCTCTTGACTCCGGGGAGGTCGGAGACGGTCTCCTCAGCCAGGGACTTGTGCCATTCCTCCGACACGCTCCCCGTGAGGGTGACCACGCCGCCGCTGCATTCGACCTTGATGGGGTCGCCCTTCAGGTAGGTCTTGAAGTTGTAGCTGCTTTTCGCCGACGCTTCGATCCGGTTGTCCATGCTCGAAGCGGCCAACGGAAGACCGACCGCCAGGAGCAGCGCAGCGGGGAGCAGGTGGTTCAAGTGGATGTGTCGCATGATGGAGTCTCTTTTCTGGCCCGTGAGGGCGGATGGGTTGACGAAGCCTCGATGCCGGAGCGGCGAGAGGCGCCGCCGGATCCAGGACGAAGCTGGACCCGGCGGGCTTGTGCGAACCGTGAGTGCCCGGCCTCCGGCCGGGAGTCATGCATGGGCAGGCTGTCCCGCTTCTTCAACCCGGTGTTTCTCCCGGGCGTTCGCGCGCATGCCGGGCCTTGGCTCCATGACGGGCTTCGGGTCCAGCCCGGGAATCGGATCGAGGCCAGGTTCCGGGTCCAGGCCGGGAATCGGATCCAGACCGGGCTTGAGCGGCTGGGGCTCCGTCCCGATCTTCGGACCGGTCTCGAGTCTGTCGTGGGTGGTCATGAGGTTCTCCTTTTTCAGGCGGTGGGACTCGCCGGCTGCAGATGCCCCGCGGAATCGGCGGGAAGCGGAGCGGATCCAGGGCGTTCTTGAAGGCGCGAAACGCAGATCCGCCCGGCCAGGGAATGGGGCTCGAGCGGAATCGCCCGGGCCCCACGCCTTCTGCTATTTGGGGTAGTTGAAAATGATGTTGACCCGGCGGTTCTCCTGCCGGCCCTCCGTGCTCGTGTTGTAGGCGACGCGCCGGCTCTGTCCGAACCCTTCCGCGGTGAGCCGCGAGCGGGCGATGCCGAAGTTGTCGGCCAGGTAATTCACCACGTTCTGGGCCCGTAGCTGGGAGACCTCCATGGAGTTCG
>DATJFC010000161.1:0-3744 GCA_035495995.1 Holophagaceae bacterium | reverse complement strand
AAGTTCCTGGACGAGATGGGCGCGAAGCTCGTCGCCGTGGCGGACCACACCGGCGGCGTCAGGAACGAGAAGGGCCTGGACGTGAAGGCCCTCACGGCCCACGTGAAGGCCAACAAGGGCGGCGTGGCGGGCTTCGCCGGCGGCGAGGCCTTCGCGAAGGAGGAGGTCTTCGCGCAGGACTGCGACATCCTCATCCCCGCGGCCCTCGGCGGCGTCATCACCAAGGAGAACGCGAACTCCATCAAGGCCAGGCTCATCGTGGAAGGCGCCAACGCCCCCACCACGACGGCGGCGGACCACATCCTCAAAGACAAGGGCGTCACGGTCATCCCGGACATCCTGGCCAACGCCGGCGGCGTCACCGTCTCCTACTTCGAGTGGGTGCAGAACCTGCAGCAGTTCTTCTGGGACGAGGCCGAGGTCTTCCAGAAGGAGGAGAAGATCATGGACCAGGCCTTCCACGACGTGCACGAGAAGGTGAAGCAGCACGGCTGCACCTACCGCACGGCGGCCTTCGTCCTGGCCCTGGAGCGCGTCTACAAGGCCAACCTCATGCGCGGCTGGTGATCCTTAGGGCCTTTGATTCTTGGCTTTAGGCTCTCGCCGAGTGAGGCCCGCCGCCGGAATGGCCAGGCCTGGCAAAAGCCGGAAGCCGAGGCCCTGAAGCCCTTTTAGGTTGGCACTGCGCCCCGGGCTTGGGAAACTGGGGTGTTCGGCCGGTTGGGGCGTCCCGGGAAACCCGGCCTCGGAGGATCCATGTCCAGGAACATCATCCATGTGGTCGGCACCGGCACCATCGGCGAGCCGCTCATCGGCCTCCTGACCCACTTCCAGAAGGAACTGGGGCTGGACGAGATCACCTTCCACAAGCACAGCCTCAGCGACCGCCCCAAGGTGAGGGCCCTCGTCGCCCGCGGCGCCCGGCTGGCCGTGGACGCCGACAAGATGGCGGCCTTCAAGGAGTGGGGCATCGAGCCCGCGCTCACCCACGAGCAGGCCCTGGAGCAGGCCAGCGTCGTCATCGACTGCTCGCCCAAGGGCATCGAGATGAAGGAGAAGATCTACAAGAACTACGAGCACAACACGCTGGGCTTCATCGCCCAGGGCTCCGAGTTCGGCTTCGGCAAGATGTACGCCCGCGGCATCAACGACGAGGTCATCACCTCCGACGACAAGTACGTCCACGTGGTCAGCTGCAACACCCACAACCTGAGCTGCCTCCTCCAGACCCTCGTGCTCTCCGACGGCGACGAGAACCTCGTCGAGGGCAGCTTCGTCTGCATGCGCCGCGCCAACGACATCAGCCAGGTGAAGGACTTCTGCCCCGCGCCCCAGGTGGGCTCCCACAAGGACGGCAAGTTCGGCACCCACCACGCCCGCGACGCCTACCACCTTTTCCAGACCAAGGGCCTGGAGCTGAACCTCTTCAGCTCCGCGGTGAAGCTGAACACCCAGTACATGCACAGCCTCTGGTTCGACCTGCGCGTGAAGAAGGCCACCACGCTGGACGAGCTCAAGAAGAAGATCAAGGCCAACGACCGCATCGCCGTCACCGACAAGAAGGACGCCAACGCGGTCTTCTCCTTCGGCCGCGACCAGGGCCACTTCGGCCGCATCCTGAACCAGACCGTGATCCCCCTCAGCACGATGACGATGCCGAACGAGCACCGCATCGTCGGCTTCTGCTTCACCCCCCAGGACGGCAACAGCCTCCTCTCAAGCCTCGCGGCCGCCATCCGCATGATCCATCCCAAGGATTGGGAGAAGCGCATCCAGGTGCTGAAGCCCTTCTTCTTCGACGAGGTCTAGGCCTTGGGTTCGACCGCGAAGGGGCCGCTCCTGGAGCGGCCCTTTTTTCTCCGCCCCTGCGCCGAGGTCGCGCGCGACCTGCTGGGGCGCCACCTCGCGCGCGGCCCGGTCGTCCTGCGCATCACGGAGGTGGAAGCCTATCTGGGCTCCGAAGACAGCGCGAGCCACGCGCGGCACGGGCGCACGGCGCGCAACGCGCCCATGTGGGAGGCGGGCGGGCTGGCGTACATGTACCTGTGCTACGGCATCCATTGGATGCTGAACATCGTCGCGGAGGAGGAAGGCCGCGCCGCCGCCATCCTCGTCCGCGCCTGCGAGCCGGTGGCCGGCCTGCCGGTCATCCAACGCCGCCGCAGGATGGACGCCAGCGGCCCCGCGCTGCTGGCGGGCCCGGGCAAGGTCGCCCAGGCACTGGGACTGGACGGCTCCTTCAGCGGCCACGCGCTCTTCGCGGCGGGCGGCCTGGAATTGCGGCCGGGCGATGCGCCCGAGCGCATCCTCGCGGGCCCGCGTGTGGGGATCGATTTCGCGGACGAAGGTGATCGCGCCGCGCGCTTGCGCTTCGCCTGCGCGGGGACGAAGTGGGTGACGGTTCCGAAACCGCTCAGTCCGGAAGGTCGTCGCGGTTGACGATCTTCGGTCCGTCACCGCTGGCCTTTTCGAAGGTGCCATCCCCGCGGTTCACGTACTTCGTCAGGCCTTTCCGCGCGATGTCGGAGTCGGAGAAGGACTCCTTATGGTAGAAGGCGTCCATGCGCTTGAGGTCGGCGGGCACCGACAGCAGGCGCGCGCGCTTCCCGCCGCAGGCGCAGGGAGCGGGCTCGGCGTCCGCGGCGATGAGCAGCTCCTCCACCTGGCCGCAGGCTTCGCACCGGTAATCGAAGAGGGGCATGGCGTCTCCTCCCGATATACTAAGGGTTCGCGCGGGTCTTGAGGGATCCGCGGGGATAGACGGGGGTGACCGGTTTCGACAGGTCATGCATCCGGATGTCCGGTGCAGGCGGGGGTTGGTCGGATGGCCCCCTTATCAATCCGCCCAAAACCAAACTGCCAACGATAACTTCGAACTGGCTCTCGCCGCCTAACACACCCAAGCAATTGGTTGTGTAAGCGACGGGCGAGCATCCGCGATCTCCGGGTAGCGAGCTCGTTAAACCTCCTGACGGGTGGCTTCGGCCTGCCGGAGGGAGGCACCGGATAGGTCCTCCCCACGCCCCCCAAGGAGGATCGAGATCAAAGGGGGCAAGCGTCCCGAGTGGCTCGTCCGCTCCCCACCGGGTGGCTTCAAGAGCGGACCAAGCCTGTGGAAGAGCCGCCAGCCGGCATGTCTTGGACGGGGGTTCGACTCCCCCCACCTCCACCAATAAATAGGGCCCCACTCGGGGTCCTTATTTGTGTCGTGAGGGAAATCCTGTCCGGGTTACCCTCGGAGGTTTCAACCGACACCGGAGGCCCGAATGCGGAGAGTCACAGGCATCGGCGGCATCTTCTTCAGCGCCAAGGATCCGAAGGCGCTATGCGGGTGGTACAAGAAGCACCTCGGGATCGACGTGCAGGCCTGGGGCGGCGCCGCCTTCGACTGGACGGACGCCGAAGGCAACCCCACCAAGGGAACGACGGCCTGGTCGATCGGTCCGGCGGATGGCAAGCATTTCGCTCCGAGCAAGTCGGCCTTCATGGTCAATTACCGGGTCGAGGATCTGGCGGCGCTTCTCGAGGCCCTGCGCGAGGAAGGCTGCGAGGTGCTCGGGAATCAGACCGACGACCCGGACTATGGGAAGTTCGGATGGGTCATGGATCCCGAGGGCAACAAGGTCGAGCTCTGGCAACCGCCAGCGGGACAGTGAGTTGTTGCGTCTCGCGGCGGTCGCTCAGGTCAGACGAGAACTCCCATGCTGGTTGAAGCTCAGGTCACCATCCACGCCCCCAAGCCCG
>DATJFC010000160.1:0-7126 GCA_035495995.1 Holophagaceae bacterium | reverse complement strand
CCAAGGAACCAAAGGCCCACCGAGACGGCCGTGATCCAAAGCAGGGTCTTCCGGGTCACGGACCAGCGGAAGGTCCGGTGGTTGAGCACCAGCATGAAGGTCATCCACCGCCGCCGGTCGGGACGGCTGAGCCGGAGCGCGAGCTTTCCTTTGGGGGGACGGGACATGGTATTCCAGTATACCCCAATGCTACAGCCCAGCCGTATCAACGATTAGCGAACGGCCATTACAAGTCAAATCAAGGCCAGGCCAGCGATCCGCTCGATCAGGTGCCCCCCGAAGAAGGCCAGGCCCACCAGGCTGTTGAGGGTGAAGAAAGCTTCATCGATGCGGTCCAAGGCGCCGCCCCGGACCAGCCATTGCTCCCGGATCAACATGCCGGCCACCGCCGCCCAGCCCAGCCAGCCGAAGAGATGGGCGCCGACGGCCAGATTGAACATGGCCCAGCAGGCCAGCGCGGCCAGGTGCAGGGCCCGGGAGACCACCAGCGAGCGGGCGGTTCCCAGCTTCGATGGAATGGAGTGGAGGCCTGCCGACCGGTCGAAGGCCTGGTCCTGCAGGGCGTAGAGGATGTCGAAGCCCCCGGTCCAGCAGAGCACCCCCGCTGCCAGCCACCAGGCGGGCGGATCCACGCGGCCCCTGAGCGCGATCCAGGCGCCCAGGGGGGCGCCCGCCAGCGAAAGCCCCAGGACCAGGTGGGCGAAGCTGGTGAAGCGCTTGCACCAGCTGTAGCCGAGGATGATGAGGAGGGCCAGGGGGGCCAGCTTCCAGCAGAGCGGGTTCAAGGCGCCCGCCGCGACGCCGAGGAGGGCGGCGGCGAGGCCCAGCAGGAGCCAGGCGCCGGCCTGGCTCACGCGGCCCGCGGGGATCGCGCGCATGGCCGTGCGCGGATTCAGCGCGTCGAGATCCGCGTCCGCCAGCCGGTTGAAGGTCATGGCCGCCGTCCGCGCCCCCACCATGGCCGCGACGATCCAGAGGACCGACCGCAGCGGCGGCAGGCCCTGGGCGGCTTCCATGGCCGCCAGGAACGCGAAGGGCAGCGCGAACACCGTGTGCTCGAACTTGATCATGTCGAGCAGTTCACGGGTCTGGGCGAAGGCCTTCGGCATGGGGACATTGTGCCTCAGCGGGCGCGGCGACCGGCAGCTCCGCTAGGCTGGCGGGGTGGACACGCCCGCGCACCTCGATCGCATCCTCGCCTTCCTCCGAGAGATCGGCCTGCCCGTCGCCCAGGCCAGGCTTGCGGAAGGCGAGGTCTTCCTCCCGGGGTTGACCCTGCGGAACGGAGGGCTCGTCTACGACCCCGACCGTCTCCTCCACCCGGGCGACCTCCTCCATGAAGCCGGGCACCTCGCGGTGCTGCCTCCGGAGACCCGCGCCGAGGCCGGGACCGCGGGCCTTCTGGAGGAGCCCGTGACGGAAGTGGCGGCCATCGCCTGGTCCGTCGCTGCCCTGATCCACCTCGGGCTTCCCTTCCGAGTGGTCTTCCATGAGGACGGCTACCGCGGCCACCACCGCGCACTCGCCATGGCCTACACCCTCGGCGTGTATCCCGGTCTGCCCGGACTCGAATCGGCCGGTCTGGCCGCCGGACCCCAGCGCGCGGCCCAGCTCGGCGCCCCGCCGTACCCGGCGATGATCCGCTGGCTGAGGGAATGAAGGGGGCCATACGCCCCAGGCAGGTGAAACCCGTTGGCAGTGTTGCGCCGCATGGGGAGCGCGGGTTCACTCCGTGCGAGTCTGCTGCGCGATGAGCTTCCCAGCGAAACGCTGGAGAGCGCGCTCGCGTTTCAGGATGGGCGCGAAGCCCCGGCAGGCGGGGCGCCGATCGCGGTCGGGGCAGGTCTCGCAGGGGCCGCGATGGGGGCCGCGGCGCCGGTAGGCGAGGAAGGCTGCGGCGAAGAACGCCACGGCGCCGGCGCTGAGGATCCAGCCCGCGGGGCCGAGGCGGAGGCCCTGGAGGAAGGCGAACCCGAGCGCGGCGCCTGGCAGGGCGCGTCCAATGGATTTGGGAAGACGGACCGCGAAGGCCGCCAGCGCTGGAACCGGGGCGAGGCCGAGCGCCGCGCCCGCGGCCGCGCGATGGGCGGGGAGGAGCGCGCCCATCGCGAGCCCCGCCGCGATCCCGAGCGCGAGGAACGCGCAGCCGC
Source organism: Holophagaceae bacterium (assembly GCA_035495995.1). GTDB lineage: Bacteria > Acidobacteriota > Holophagae > Holophagales > Holophagaceae > JAFDVN01. Next base: position 4,976 of record DATJFC010000160.1, on the reverse strand, counting down.
GGCAAAGCTGCACGCGTCCGAAGCGGATGCGTTCGGGCGCGTATTCGACGCAGAGCGGATGGTGCGCGAAGCGGTGGAAGGCGTGGGCCCGCCGCGCGAGGCGGTCCAGGCGCCGGCGCAGCGCCGGCGGCGTCTTCGGGATCACGCCTTGTGGCGCAGCTTCACGGCCGTGCCGTAGGCGATGATCTCGTTCGTGTTCTGCATGAGCTCGCCGCTGTCGAAGCGGGTGGCGAGCACGCAATCCGCGCCCATCATCAGCGCGTGGGACTCGAGGCGGTTCATGGCCTCGTTGCGGCTGTCGTTGGCCAGCTCCGTGAGCATGGTCACCTCGCCGCCGAAGATCTGCTGGCAGCCCGCGCAAGTGGTGCCCACGATGGAGCGGCTGCGCACGGTGATGCCCCAGCAGGGGCCCACGACCCGTTCGACCTCCAGGCCCGGCGGCGGATCGAAGGTCGTCAGGATGGGGATCTTGTGGGGGGTGATGCCCATGTTCATGGGGCCTCCTCAGTGGGCTTCGGTCGCGCCCGCGTGCTCTTCATAGAGGGCGTCGATGAGCCCCCCGTACTTCACGTTCACGACCCGCCGCTTGACCTTGAGGCTGGGCGTGAGCGTGTCGGTCTCCAGTGTCAGCTCCTGGTCCAGGAGGGCGATCTTCTTGATGCGTTCGTAGCTGGAAAGCGTCTCGTTGACCTTCTCCACGCGGCTCATGAGCTTGGCGTAGACGAGCGGAAGGCCGATGAGGTCCCCATGGGTCTTCCAGGCGAGCTTCTTGTAGCCGGCCCAGCGTTCCAGCGCGGGGAAGTTGGGGACGATGAGGGCCGAGATGAAGTTGCGCTGGTCCCCGATGAGCACCGCCTGGGCGATGTACTTGTCGTCCTTCAGCGCGTTCTCGATGGGTTGCGGCGCGACCTTCTTGCCGCCGGAAGTGACGAGGAGCTCCTTCTTGCGGTCGGTGATGGAGAGGCGCCCCTGCTCGTCGAAGCTGCCGATGTCGCCGGTGTGGAAGTAGCCTTCGGCGTCGATGGCCTCGCCGGTGGCCTTGGGGCTGTTCCAGTAGCCCTGCATGATGTTGGGCCCGCGGCAGATGATCTCGCCGTCCTCGGCGATCTTCACGAAGGGCTGGCCGTCCCAGGTCTCGTAGAGCGGCACGCCCACGCTGCCCGGCTTCACCTTGCCGAGGCGGTTCACCGTGATGACGGGGCTCGTCTCCGTGAGCCCGTAGCCTTCCAGGATCGGAAGGCCGATGGACCAGAAGAACTCCATGATGGCGGGGCTGAGCGGCGCGCCCCCGCTCACGGCGAAGCGGAGCCTCCCACCGGTGCGCCCGCGGATCTTCGAGAAGACGAGCTTGTCCGCCCAGCGGGCCTTGAACGCGAGGAACCCCTTGGCCTCCCGGTTCTCGTAGAGGAAGGGGGCCACCTGGCGGCCGACGCCCACCGCCCAATGGAAGATGGCGCGCTTGAGGCGCGGCCCGGAATCCACGCTTTCCTCGATGCGGGCGTAGATCTTCTCGTAGATGCGCGGCACGGAGCAGAGCACCGTGGGCTGGGCCAGGAGCATGTCGTCGCCGACGGAGTTGACGCTCTCGGCGTAATAGATGGAGATGCCCGCGTGGAAGAGGGCGTAGTGCCCGGCCATGCGCTCGAAGATGTGGGTCAGCGGCAGGAAGCTCAGGGCGCGGTCCCGGGGTCCCAAGGACGGCAGGACCTCGAGCGAGGTGAGGGCGTTGGAGACCAGGTTGCCATGGGTGAGCACGGCGCCCTTCGGCTCGCCCGTGGTGCCGGAAGTGTAGATGAGCGTGAGGGGGTCGCCGGATTTGCGGCCTTCGGCCCAGGCGCGGACCTTCGCGCGCTCGGGCGTGCGGGCTTCGCCTTCGGCCTGGAGGCGCTTCCAGGTGAGGAGGGGCCGCTTGGCGTCCCCGGGCGCCTCGCCGTCCATGAGGACCGCCAGCTCCAGGTCAGGCAGGTCCTTCCACTGGTCCAGCACCTTCTGGAGCTGGTCGCGAGTGGAGCAGAGCACCCACTTCGCGCCGCTGTCCTTGAGGATGTAGGCCGCCTGCGGGGCGATGAGCGTCGCGTAGATGGTCACCAGGGGCGCGCCGACGATGGCGCAGGCGTAGTCCGCCATGGCCCATTCGGGCCGGTTCTCGGAAAGGATGGCCACCCGGTCGCCCGCCTTGAGGCCCCGGGCCTCCATGGCGAGGGCGAGGTTCTCGACGGAGCGGCGGACATCGGCATGGGAGATGCCGACATAGGCCCCGTCCTTCTTGAATGCGAGAGCGTCGGGTTTCTCCAGCTCGCAGGCCAGGAAGAAGAGTTTCGCGATCGTATCGGGGGCCTGCGCCACGCCTTGCTCCGTGCCTCGGGATTGCTGGCATGGTAGCAGCATGGACGCGCCGCTCGCCGAGGCCATCGCCGCTTACCGCCTGGAACAGAAGGCCCGCGGCGTGTCGCCCCACACCGAGCGCGCGCAGGAGGGCGACCTGCGGAAGCTGCAGGACCACGCGGCCCGCGCCCAGTGGGGGAGCTGGTCCGTGAGCCCGCGGATCCTGCGGGGCTTCGCGATGGAGCTGGGCGAGCGGGGCCTCGATCCCGCGAGCCAGGCGCGCATCCTCTCGACCGCCCGGGCCTTCTTCCGGTGGCTATTCGAAACGGGGCGCATCGCGGCCAACCCCGCGTCCGGCCTCCGCAATCCGAAACAGGCGAAGAAGCTGCCCGCCTTCCTCACCGAAGGTGAGAGTTCGTCGCTCCTGGAGCTTCCCCCGGCGGCGGATTTCGTCTCAGCCCGGCTCCGCTGCCTCCTGGAGCTGCTCTACGCGTCGGGCTTGCGCGTCTCGGAGCTGGTAGGCCTGGACCTCCAGGATGTCCTGCATGCGGAACGGACCCTGCGCGTGCTGGGCAAGGGGCGCAAGGAGCGCCTCGTGCCCTTCCACGCGAAGGCCTTGGAGGCGATCGAGGCCTGGCTCGGCCATCGCGGCGCCCTTCTCGCGGAGAAGGGGTTGCCGCCCAGCCCGGCCCTCTTCCTCAACCAGCGCGGCGGCCGCCTCACGCCCACGACGGTGCGGTCCCTGTTGAAGAAGGCGCTGGAGGAAGCCGCCGTGCGCGCCCGCGTGAGCCCCCACGCGCTGCGCCACAGCTTCGCCACCCACCTGCTCAACGCGGGCATGGACTTGCGGGCCATCCAGGAGCTGCTGGGCCACGCGAGCCTCAGCACCACCCAGCGCTACACGCACCTCTCGCTGGAGGAGCTGGCCAAGACCTACGACAAAGCGCATCCGAGGGCGCGGAAATGACCGACTCAGAAACGCACCCTGCCCTTGATGGGCAAGGGGCCGTTGAATTTTACAGGGCGGTCCCATACACTGGGCTTACGATCCCTACACATTCCTGGAAATGGGGTCTTTGGCATCCCAGAACCCCAAGGTTTCAGTGAACAACGATCATTCAGACGCTTCCGTGGCGGCCGGGACCGGCTTGGAACCGGGAGGACTTGGCCATGCGCAATGAGGACTCGCCGGTCGGCCGATATCGCAAGGATCCGGGCGCGGAACGGTTCATCGCCCACTTGAACGCCACGCTCCGCTCCGCCCACGACGCGGAGCTGGCGGATCTTCCCCCGGGCGAACCCCTGATCCACGTGATCGGCGTGCCCCGTTCCGGCACCACCCTGGCGATGCAGCTGCTTTCCTGCGCCTACGACATCGGCTACATCGACAATCTGGCGGCCACCTTCTGGCAGGCGCCGCTCTACGGCATCCGCCTGTCGCGGAAGCTGCTGGGCCGGCGATGCTCCTCCTTCAATTCGGATTTCGGACGCACGGCAGGCCTGCACGAGCCCCACGAGTTCGGCTACTTCTGGACGGAGCGGCTCCGCTACGCCGAGCTGGCGCCGCCGGCGCCGGGGCACAGCGAATCCATCGACTGGGACTCGCTCGCGAAGGTGCTCCGCGCCATGGCCGCGGATTTCGGCGCGCCGGTGATGTTCAAGAACTTCCTGGCCATGTGGCACCTCCAGGACTTCGCCGACCGCATGCCGGAGAGCCGGTTCCTCTTCGTGCGGCGCGACCTCGCGGACGCGGCCTGCTCGCTCCTGAGGATGCGGGAGCGCTTCATGGGCGACCGCGCGGCCTGGGTCTCGATGAAGCCGCGAGAGTACGGCGCGCTAGCCTCCGCCACGCCCGTGGAGCAGGTCGCCGGGCAGGCCTTCTTCCTGGACCGGGCTCTGGCCGAGGGCATGGCCAGCCTGCCGCCGGACCGCTACGCCGTGATCGACTATGCCGACATGGTCGGCGATCCCGGGCGCCTCTTCGCGGCCTGCGAGCCGCTGCTCGGCGACTCGGCCGGCCGCCTGCGCCGGCCCGAGATCGTGCTGGAGGGGTTCGCCCGGGCCGGAGGGCCGCCGGACCCCGAGCGCGCGGCCGTCGTCGAAGCTCTCGGCCGCTTGCGCGCCTCGAACGGGACCGCGCGATGAAGCGTGGCTACGACCTGCCGAAGCGCCTGATCGATGTGGTGGCCGCGGGCGCCGGCTTGGTGCTCGTCTCGCCGCTGCTGCTGGCCGCCGCCGTCGCGATCCGCCTGGAGGACGGCGGTCCGGCGCTTTTCCGCCAGACCCGTGCGGGGCGCGGCCGCCGGCCGTTCCGCATCTTCAAGTTCCGCTCGATGGTGGTGGATGCGGACCGTCTGCTGGACGCGAGCGGCAAGCCCACGGGGCAGCGCGTCACGCGGGTCGGGAAGCTTCTCCGGTTCACGAGCCTGGACGAGCTGCCTCAGCTTCTCAATGTGCTGCTCGGCGACATGTCCCTCGTCGGCCCGCGGCCCGGCCTGCCCGAGCAGGCGGAGCGGTACGACGCGACCCAGCTGCGCCGCTTCGAGGTGCGGCCGGGGTTGACGGGCCTCGCCCAGGTCAAGGGGCGCAACACGCTGAAATGGTCCGAGCGGCTGCGCTATGACGTGGAGTACGTCGATGGCCGCTCGCTC
>DATJFC010000159.1:0-9515 GCA_035495995.1 Holophagaceae bacterium | reverse complement strand
CGGCGCCCGCGAGATGGCCTTCGTCCAGCAGCTTGAGCAGCGCCTTCTCGTCCACGAGCCCGCCCCGGGCGGCGTTGATGACGCAGGACCCTTTGCGGAGCTTCCGCAGGGCGGCCTCGTCCAGCAGGTTCGTCGTCTCCTTGGTGCGGGGGATGTGGAGCGTGACCACATCGCACCAGGCCAGCAGCGCGTCGAGATCCAGCATGGGCACCGTCATCCGCGCGGCCATGGCGGGCGGGAGGAAGGGGTCGAAGGCCGCCACCTCCATGCCCAGGCCGCGGGCCTTCCGCGCCACGGTGGCGCCGATGCGGCCGAGGCCGATGATGCCGAGCTTCTTGCCCTCCAGCTCGAAGCCCGTGAGGCCCCCCTTGGGCCACTCGCCCGCCTTCATGCCCGCGTCCGCCGAGGGGATGTGGCGCGCGAGGGCGAAGAGCAGCGCGAGCGCCTGCTCGGCGGCGGCGAGCGTGTTGCCGTCCGGCGCGTTCATCACGGCGATGCCGCGCTCCGTGGCGGCGTCCACATCGATGGTGTCCACGCCCGCGCCGGCGCGGCCGATGAGTTTGAGCCGGTCCGCGCCTTGGAGCGCCTCGGCGTCCACTTTCGTGGCGCTGCGCACGAGCAGCGCGTCGACGCCCTTGAGCGCCGCGGCGAGCGCGGCGGAGTCCTTGATCGGTTCAGAGACATCGACGGTCCATCCGGCGGAACGGAAGGCGGCGAGGCCCTCCTCGTGGATGCCGTCGCAGGCGAGTACGCGCATGGAAACTCCAAATGTCTTTAACCGCGAATTCCGCGAATGAACGCGAAAGGGCGGCGGTTGATGTGAGGTTTATCGAAGGGTTCCGGCGAGGACGGCCTGGGCGGCTTCGCCGCCGGGGCGCGCGACCTTGACGCCGAAGGAGGCGAAGGCCATCTCGAGGGTCTGGATGACCATGAGCGTGTCGAGGCCGTCCACGAAGCCGAGATGGGCCACGCGGATCATGTGGTCCTCCATCTCGCCCTGGCCGTTGGCGAGGCTGAGGCCCGCCTTATCGCGGAGGGCCTTGAGGATGCGGCTGGAGCCCTCGACGCTCACGGCCGTGAGCGCCTGGCCCGGCGCCTTGGCGAAGTTGGGCAACGCCCACTCATTCAGCGCCGCGCGGAAAGCCTTGGCCTGCAGGCCCGCGTTGGCGATGAGCGATGCCACGCCGCCCTGGCCATCCAGCCACCGGCAGGCCGCGTCCAGCGCGGCGACGAGGCCGATGGCCGGCGTCCAGGCGGTGCCGTCGCCTTCATGGGCCTTCAGCTCGTTGCGCAGGTCGAAGTAGAAGCGGGGCAGGTGGGGCGCGTCCAGCTGCCCGAGGTAGCGCTTCGACAGGCCGAGGAAGGCGAGGCCCGGTTGCAGCGCCAGGGCCTTCTGCGATCCGCAGACGAGGACATCGAAGCCGTCGGAGAGCTTCACATCGTGCACGCCGACGCCGGTGATGGCGTCCACGAGCACGAGGGCCTCCGGCTGCGTCTCGCGCAGGATGGCGGCCATCTCCTTCGCGGGATGGCGCACGCCGGTGGAGCTTTCGTGCTCCTGCACGCAGAAGGCCTTGATCTTGGGCGCGGCCTTCACGGTTTCCCGGAAGGCGTCGAGATCGAAGGTCGCGCCGTAGGGCGCCTTCACTTCGATCGCGGACAGGCCGTAGGCTTTCGCGAGCTTGAGCCAACGCTCGCCGAACTTGCCTGCGTGGGCCACGAGCACGGTGTCGCCGGGCGCGCAGGCGTTGGCGAGGGCGGCTTCGAGGCCGCCGGTCCCGCTGCACGAGAGGATCGCGATCTCCTCGCCTTCATCGAGGCGGTAGAAGCGGCGGAGCCCTTCGCGGGCGCTGCGGAACAGCGCGCGGAACTCCGGCGTGCGGTGATGCACGGTCGCGAGGGATTGGGCGGCGAGACCCTCCGGCAGGAGTGGGGTGGGGCCGGGGGTCAGAAGGCGGGGCTTCAAGAGCATGGGCTCTCCTGACAAATGAAAAGGGGTCGTATGAAGGGCGCGCGCGCCCGTTGGGAAGGATCAACTCTGCCCGCGCCCGCGCGGGCGCGCAAGCCCCGACTTCCGGTCTCCTAGGGATCCTTGCGTTCCGTCAGGTCCTGGATGAAGGCCGCGTCCAGCAACAGCTCGTTGAGAGGCAGGTCCAGCGGCGTTTCTTCGATGTTGCAGGCGTCCACGAAGCTGAGGTCCGGCCGCTCCCATTTGAGGATCTCGAAGGCGGCCATGAGCCCGTCATAGCGCCGCGCGCTGGCCTGGACGAGGCACCCTTCGCGGATGTAAAGGACGCCCATGCGCCGCCAGGAGCGCACGGTCAGGGTGCAGCTGCGCCGTTCCATATGGAGGAGCGAGAGGAAGCTCTCGAGGCCCAGGCCCCGCACCTCGCCGCCCTTGGGAGAGTCCAGCAGCGCCCGGGCGTGGCGCTGGAGGCTCTCGGGCGCCACGGGCTTGGGGAGGATGCAGAGGGCGCCGAGCTGCTCCATCATCGGGTAGCGCTCCAGGTCCATCTCGCCGCTGACGACGATGATGGGCAGGGAGGGCAGGCGCTCGTAGAGGTGGATGAGCAGCTCGTAGCCGCTCATGCGGGGCATGAGCAGGTCGGTGACCACCAGGTCCACGGGCTCCTGGGCGAGGATGTCCCTCGCCTCCTCGCCGTTCTGGGCGGTGAGTACGCTCGCCCCGGGGATGGCCATGAGCGCGCGCTTCCAGAGCTGGAGCACGAGCCGCTCGTCATCCACGGCGAGGATGGTCTTCATCTGGGTCTGCGAAGCCGCAGGCGCCGGATCGTCCATGTGAGGCATGGACTGAGCTTAATCAGGGATCCTTGAGGCGCAACTTTTTAATTCAGGTGCAGTTGGAGCCGCGCCTTGGCCTCCAGCAGGAAGGCTTCCATGGGCCTTTGGAAGGTCCGCTCGATCTTGCAGGATTCCATCATCGTCACATCGGCCCGGTCCCAGGCGAGGATCTCGAAGGCGGCCTCCGCGTCCTCCTTCGCGCCGCAGGCGGCGTGGATGAGGTGGCCGTCCTGGATGTAGAGCATGCCGCTGGACCCGTTGGCGCCGCGCGCCGTGAGGGTGCAGGTCTTGCCCTCCCAGAAGACGAGGGTCAAGAGGGTGAGGAGGTTCATGCCGCGGAAACGGCCGTCAGGCGGGCGGTGGAGGAGGGCCTCGACGCCGGACCGGAGGGACTCCGCCTCCGGCGGTTTGGAAAGCACGCGGAGCGCGCCCAGCTCGCGCACCTTGCCCCGCTTGTCCTCGTCCAGCACTCCGCTGAGGACGAGCACCGGCACGGCAGGGTAGCGGGAGGCCGCGTGGGTGAGCAGCTGGAAGCCGCCCATCAGCGGCATCTCCAGATCCGTCACCAGCAGGTCCACGGCGTGGTCGCGGAGCACTTCAACGGCCTCGAGGCCGTTGGAGGCGGTGAGCACCTTCCGCTCAGGACCCTCCAGCGACCGCTGCACCACCAGCAGCGTGAGACGGTCGTCGTCCACGGCCAGGATGGTCTTCGCGGCGGGAGCTTCGCTCACTGGATCCCTCTGGAGGAGAATATCAGGGTTCCAACGATCATCAGGGACCGCCCCGCGAACTCCGCAGCCGCTCCACCAGGCCTTCCATCCGGTCCAGGAGCATGTCGATGTCCGGGTCCAGCAAGCCCGGGCTGCTGCCGGCGGCGGCCTCGTTCACGAGGGCGAGCGCGATGTGCTCCAGGCGCCGGAGCCGGCTTTCGTGGGTATCGGTCTCGGTGGCCATGAGCCCCTCGCTGGGCCCCAGCTTAAGCGCCAGGATGATGTTGTCTACCGCTCATCGCCCTTCTTGACCTTTTTGGCGGGCGCAGGCTCCTTCGCCACCACCGCGGCGGCCTCCGCGTCATCGGCGGGATGGTCCTTGCGCCATCGCACGCTCCAGGCCGGCAGCTCGTAGTCTTCATAGCCGCGCAGCTTACGGTCCTGGGCCTCCAGGGTCTGGAGCATCGCGTCGCGGATGTCCTCCGGCTTTGGCACCCCCTGGCCTTCCCAGATCGGCTCGCTGAAATAGGCGCGCAGCGTGGCCTCCGCGGGCTTGTTCCAGGGCGCGTAGGTGCGGTCGCCGGGACCGCCCGGGACGACGCCGGCCTTCAGCCGCTCGCCGTAGAGGTAATAGAAGGAGGCCGCGCCGTCGCTCCAGTTGCGCAGAACGGTGAAGGCGCCTTTCAGCAGCTCGTCCTGGAGCGCGGGATCCGCGGGCTTGTCGGTGCGGAAGTCCCAGGGCCCCACATGGGCATGGGCGACGGAGGGATAGCCCACCTCCGTGATCATGACGGGGCGGCCGAAACGGGCCTGGAGCACGCGGGCCTTCTCCACGATCCACCACCACTCGTCCACGATCTGCTTGCGGGTGGGGTACTCGTCGTACTTGGCGATGGGGTCGTAGGTGTTCATGCCGATCACATCGAGGCAGTCCCCGAACGAGAAGCTGTCGTGGGAGTCGAAGTTCACGCTGTAGGTGACCTTGCCCTTGTAGACCTGCCGCACCTGCTGGATGAGGTCCCGCCACTGGTCCTTGAAGGCGTGGGTCGTCGCCATCTCGGTGCCCACGCTGTACCACTCCACCCCGCCCTCCTGGGCCAGCGCCGCGAGGCGGACATTGAAGGCCGTGTAGTTCCGCCACCAGATGTCCCAATGGTCCGGCGCGATGTTGCCCCGCCACCACTTGGCGTTGTCGGCCTCGTCCTTGATGTTGATGGTGGGGAAGAACATGATCCTCAAGTCCCGGGCGCGGGCCTCCCTGAAGGTCCGCAGCAGGGCCTCGTCCGTGGGGGTGGAAGTCGGGTGGACGACGATCTCGTCGGCGTGCCCCGAGTCCATGCGGTAGATGGCCTGCAGGCTCACGCAGGTCGCGCCGCTGTCCGCGATGCGGTCCAGCTCGCCGGCGTAGTCGTAGTCGGGCACGCCCGCGTACAGGCCCAGCACGATGCCGCGCGGCTGCGGCACGAGCTTCACCTTCCGCACGTGGCGGACGACCAGGAAGGTGGCAGGCACCGCCAGCAGCGACGCCCACGCGATCGCGCGGCGGATCATGGAAACTCCGAACCTTCTACGGTATCAGCCGGGCCCGCGGGGTTCAGTCCGCTTTCTCGCGGGCCACGCGCTCCACGCGCACCTGCAGCACCTTGGGGCCCTCCATGCGGAGGACGGTGATGCGGGAGCCCTCCTCCTGGACGCTGTCGCGCACCTTGGGCACGCGGCCCAGGCGGGCCATGACGAGGCCGCCGACGGTGTCGAAGCCGTCCCGCTGCCAGTCCAGGTCCAGGGCCGACGCCACATCCTCCACATGGGCCTGGCCGGAGACGAGCCAGAGCCCTTCGCCGAGGATCTGGATCTCGGGCTGGCCGCCGGCCTCCTCGTGGATCTCGCCGAAGACCTCGTCCAGCAGGTCGCCGAGGGTGGCGAGTCCGGCGACGGAGCCGAATTCGTCCACCACCACCGCGAGGCCGATGCGGGCGCGCTGCATCTCCCGCAGGACCTCCGCCGCGGGCTTGCTCTCTGGCACGAAGAGGGGCGGCTTCATGAGCTGGCGCACGGTGGACTTGGCGTGGTCGGGAAGGCCCAGGAGGTCCTTGAGCCGCAGCACGCCGACGACCTTGTCCAGCCGTCCTTCGTAGACCGGCATCCGGCTCCGGCCGCTCTTCCGGAACGCGGTCCAGGCCTCGTCCAGCGTGGCTTCGAGCGGGAGAGCGCGCATGGCGGTGCGGGGCGTCATGACTTCGCGCACCACGGTGTCGCCCAGGGAGACGACATTGCGGATCAGCTCGCGGTCGTCGGCTTCGAGGATGCCTTCGGCCTCGCCTTCCTGGAGGAAGGCCGTGACGGCCTGCTCGGTGACTTCCTCGTTCTCTTCGCCGTCCGCGTCGTCCTGGGCTTCGTGCCGCGCGGCCACCGCGCGGGCCAGGGGAGTGATGAGCGGGGCGAGGATGCGCTGGGCGGGGTCGAAGAGCGGGAAGAGCCGCTCCAGCCATCCCGCCGGGTCCGCGGCCACCACGAGGGCGGGCACGACGAGATCGAAGAGGTAGAGATAGAGGACCGTGACGGCGCCGAGGATCCAGAGGCGGCCTGGCCAGGCATCCGCGATGGGCCAGGCGGCGAGGAAGAGCAGCGCGAGCAGCAGGACGCTCCAGAGCCGCAGCGCCATGCCCAGCAGGCGGGGCTGGACGAGCAGGTGGGCGAGCCGCGGATGGCGGATCGTCCCTTCTTCCAGGAGCACGCGCCGCTGCAGGGAAGGCAGGGCGTTGTAGGCCGCCAGAAGAGTGGCCATGACGGCGCGGTAGAGCGCCAGCAGGACAAGGGCCGCGCCTACCCAGAAGGCCAAGGGGCTGCTACTGCTCGGGTCGGTCACGGTCCCAGCTTATCAGCGGGCATCTCTCGCCGCGCGGGCGAGGATCTGTTCGCGGATCTTGGCCTTGGCCGTGTCGTTGAGCGGGATGCCGCGGGCGGCCGCCTCGGCGAAGTACTCTTCGGGATTCCGCGGGAGGCCGTCCGGCGTGGGCGGAAGGCCCTTCCGCTCCCGCGCCGCGTTGAGGAAGACATAGGGCTCCCGCGCCAGCTCCGGGCTCCGCAGGTAGTGGCGGAAGGTCCACCAGTTGCCCACGAGGAACCAGATGGCCAGCGCGCTGAGCCCCCAGCGCTGGAGGCTCCGCATGCGCACCGCGTCCTTCCGCACGCGCTGCCACCAGAGGCCGGCGCCCAGGGAGACCCCGAGCACGACCGCGGTCATGAAGACCGTGAAGGCCCAGCCCTGGCTGTTCCATTGCCAGCCCGCGAGGTCCAGCATCGGCTGGCTCATCAGCACGCCGAAGACGAGGTTGAGGTGGAACATGTAGATGAGGAGGGACTCCTTGCTGGCGGACGCGAAGGCGTTCTCGCCCTTCCAGCGGGGCCGCAGGCGCTCCACCGCGCCCATGGCCGCGCCCGCGAGGCAGATCCAGCCCAGGCGCTCGGCGACGCTGGGCAGGGTCGTGTTGCCCATCGCCTGCAGCTCGTTCCAGGTGAAGGACCCGTAGCGGGTCTGATCGAACCACACCCCGTTGACCTGCAACCAACGGCCGCCCCAGAGGAAATTCTCCTTGGTCGCGTGCCCGCAGAACCAGAGCGCCACGCCCAGGACGGCCAGGGCGAGGAGGAAGCGGGGCTCCGTCCACCGCGCGCGGCCCTCGCTGTCCTCCTCCTGCCGCGCGAAGCGGTAGGCCCCGCCAAGGAAGGCGCCGAAGGCGACGAAGGCGAGCCAGGGGAAGAGCGGGAAGAGGGCCTGCACGCCCCGGTCCGGATTGCCGTTGAAGAGGCCGCGGATGGGGAGCCAGAGCCCGTCGCCCACGCCCCGGGCCCAGAGGAAGGGCGACACGAGCGGGATGTAGAGGGCGAGGCCCAGCGCCACGAGCGTGAAGATCCGGGGGCGCCGGATGAGCCGCGCGAGGCCCTGCAGGATCAGCAGGGAGAAGACGATGCATTGGAGCACATCGATCTTGAACAGCTCGCGCCACTTCCATTCCGTGGCCAGCACGGTCCAGTCCGCCAGGGTGAAGCCGGCGGAATGGAGCGCGTAGGCGCAGGCGAGGATGAAGAGGTAGCGCTTGCCGCTGTCCCAGAAGGGGCGCAGCGTGCCGTCCTTGCGGAAGGTGGAGACGACCAGGCTGAAGCCCGCGGCGGTGAGGAAGCTCGGCGCCACGAGCCCGTTCAGGTAGTTGAGCCAATCCGGCCGCAGCTTCAGGTCCAGCCAGGTGTTGGTGCAGTGGACCTCGATCATCACGAGGATGGCCCAGCCCCGGAGCTGGTCCACCCAGTCGCAGCGGGCGGATGGGGCGCGGTCGAGGGCGGTGCCGGAGGTCATGGGGCCCAGCTTGACTGGGATGAGGGCCCCTAGAAAAGCCTCGTTTCCTGATACAGTCTTGGGATTCTCTGGATTTCCAGTCAGGAGCCCCCATGGCGGGATTGTTCGCGAAAAAGGATCTGGCGCGCCTCATCGCCGATGCCAATGACCCCAACGCAGGCGAAGGCGGCCACGGCGGCGGAACGCTGAAGCGCAGCCTCGGCGCCTTCAACCTGACGACGCTGGGCATCGGCGCCATCATCGGCACCGGCATCTTCACGCTCACGGGCCTCGCCGCCGCGGACTACGCGGGCCCCGGCATCGTCTACAGCTTCATCATCGGCGGCATCCTCTGCGCGCTCGCGGGCCTCTGCTACTCCGAGATGGCCGCCATGGTGCCCGTGGCCGGAAGCGCCTACGCCTACTCCTACGCGACGATGGGCGAATTCGTCGCTTGGATCATCGGCTGGGACCTCGTGCTGGAGTACGCCTTCGGCGCCATCACCGTGTCCAACGGCTGGTCCGGCTACTTCATCTCCATGCTGAAGGACAGCCTGGGCGTCCCCTTCACGGACGGCCTCATGCGACTCACCAAGGGCCCCTGGGAGCTGGTCAAGCTCAACGACGGGTCCATGGTCCACGGCGTGTGGAACCTCCCGGCCACGCTCATCGCGATGCTGGCGGCGTGGATCCTCTACCGCGGCATCAAGGAGAGCGCGACGGCGAACAACATCATCGTCATCATCAAGGTGACGATCGTCCTCCTCTTCATCGTCATGGGCATCGGCCTCGTCTCCAAGACGAACCTCTTCGTGAACCACTCGGCCCACGGCCTGGGCATGCTCGTGCCCGAGCGCGGGACCTCCCTGGTGCCCGGCATGGCCATGAAGGACGGCCTGCCGAACGTCACCTACGGCTGGCCCGGCGTCTTCCGCGCGGCCGGCGTCGTCTTCTTCGCCTACATCGGCTTCGACGCCGTCTCCACCACCGCGCAGGAGTGCAAGAACCCCGCGAAGGACCTGCCCCGCGGCATCCTGGGCAGCCTCGTCATCTGCACCATCCTCTACATCCTCACCTCCTTCACCCTCGCGGGCGTGGTGCCCTTCAACGAGCTCCACACCTCGGCTCCCGTGGCGACGGGCTTCGACAAGATCGTGGAGCTGCTCCACTGGAACCCCACCGCCGGCCGCACGCTCACCACGGTCGTGAAGCTCGGCGCCCTCGCGGGCCTCAGCTCCGTGATCCTCGTCATGATGCTGGGCCAGACCCGCGTGTTCTACGCCATGAGCAAGGACGGCCTGCTGCCCTGGTTCGGCACGGCCCACCCGCGCTTCGGCACGCCCCATGTCGCCACCGCCATGACCGGCGTCTTCGTCATGGCCTGCGGCGGACTCATGCCCCTCTCCCTCGTGGGCGAGCTGGTGAGCATCGGCACCCTGCTGGCGTTCACGCTCGTCTGCATCGGCATCCCCATCCTCCGCATCACGAACCCGGACACCGAACGGCCCTTCCGCACGCCCCTGCACTGGGTCGTGTCCATCCTCGGCGCCGCGTCCTGCCTGTGGGTCATGAGCTACCTGCCCCAGGACACCTGGCTGCGGCTCATCACCTGGCTGGAGATCGGCCTCCTCATCTACGCCACCTACGGCTGGAAGAAGAGCCGCCTCGCG
>DATJFC010000158.1:0-7252 GCA_035495995.1 Holophagaceae bacterium | reverse complement strand
AAGACGCCCGCCAGGCCGGCGTCTTTCCAGGGGTTCGCCGCGACCTCCGCCATCAGTACCGGCTGGACTACCCCGGTTGGGACCGCTGAAGGCCCGCTCTACACTGGCATCGTGATCCCCGTCCTCACCGCCGATGAGATGCGGCAGCTGGAACGCGAGGCCATCGCCTCGGGGCGGGTGTCTTCGCTCGAACTCCAGGAGCGCGCGGCCCGCGGCGCGGCGTCCCTCGTGCCTCCCGGCGTGCCGGTGGAGGTGGTCGCGGGGCCGGGCAACAATGGCGGGGACGCGCTGGCCGTGGCGCGGCTGTTGAAGGAGCGGGGCGAATCGGTGCGCGTGTGGGCGCTGGCGCCGGAACCGGGCTGGAAGGGCGACGCGGCCATCCAGGCGGAGCGGTGGGACGGCGTGGTGGGCTTCGCGCAAGAACCCGCGCGGGAGATCTTCAAGCCAGGATCCTGGTTCATCGACGGGATGTTCGGGCTGAGCGCGAACCGCCCGTTGGAAGGCGTGGCGCTCGCGTGGCGCGACGCGTTCTCTGATCGGATCGTGCTGGCCCTCGACCAGCCCAGCTGGCTGAGGCCCGACGGAGTGGATGGCGAAGGCCCTGCCGCGGCGGTGACGGCCTGCTTCGGCGCGCTCAAGCCCTGCCACGCGCTGGAACCGAGCCGCTCGCGTTGCGGCGAGGTCCACCTGGTGGACCTCGGCCTCGATATCACGCAGGCGTCCCACTGGATCGTGGACGCGCCGCTGCTTCCCGACATCTCCTGGAACGCGCACAAGCGCGGCCGCGGCCATGTGGCCATCCGCGCGGGCTCGCTGGGCATGAGCGGCGCGGCCGTGCTGGCGGCCCTGGGCGCGCTGCGCGCGGGCGCGGGACTTGTGACCGTGCTCGCGGACGCGGAGATCCGCGCAGAGATCGCCTGCCAGATTCCAGAAGCGATGGTGAGGCCGTGGACGGGTCTCATTCCCGATGGCGTGGATGTGCTGCTCGCGGGGCCGGGCGGCGTCTCTGAGATTCCCGCCTGGAGCGGGCCCTTGGTGCTGGACGCCTCCGCCCTGCGCGAAGGGGAAGGCCCGCGCTGGATGGCGCGGGCCGAGACGATCCTCACGCCGCATCCCGGCGAGTTCGCGCGGCTCTTCGGCTTGCCGAAGCAGCGGACGACGAAGGAGCGGCTCGATCAGGCGAGGGCGATCGCGGCGGGCCCCGGCGTCTGCTTGCTTAAAGGGGCGCAGAGCCTTATCACGGGCGGCGGTCTCGACGAAACCTGGATCAATGACACGGGCCATTGGGGCCTCGCCACGGGCGGCACGGGCGACTTCCTCGCGGGCATGGTGGCGGGCCTGCGCGCGCAGGGACTCGGCCCCCGTGAAGCCGCCGCCAGCGGGGCGTGGTTGCACGGCGCCGCCGCCGACCGGCTGGGGAAGGGCCCGCTGCTTCCGCGCGATCTCGCGGAGGAGCTGCCCAGGTTGATGCGGGAGCTTTATGCCTAGCCGCTTCCTCGCCGACGAGCTGGACACTGAGGCCCTAGGCGCCGAGCTCGCGGCGTCGACGCCCGCAGGCGGCGTGTGGCTGCTGCGCGGCGAACTGGGCGCCGGCAAGACAACCTGGACCCGCGGCCTTGTGCAAGGCCTGGGCGGCGATCCCGAGCAGGTGGCCTCGCCCACCTACGCGGTGCTGCACCGCTACGACACGCCGCGAGGCCGCGTGTTCCATCTGGACCTTTACCGCTTGGGGCCCGATGGCGCCTGGGGCCTGGGGCTCGATGAAGAACTGGGCGCCGCGGATTTCCTCGTGGCCGAATGGCCGGGGGAAGGTGGGCCCTGGGAAGGCCGGTGGACGGGCCGGTTGTCGCTCGCGCCCGAAGGCGGGGGCCGCCGCGCCGAATGGACGACGGCCGGCGCCGCGCCTGCGGGATGATGGACCCATGACCCTGCTCACCGCGCTCGCCGCCCTCGCCCTGCTCGCCGCCGTGATCGCGGCCGTCGGCGCCTGGCGCAGGCCCGCGGCGGACGCGGCCCCCTTCGACGCGTTGCGCCTGGACATGGCCGCGCGCCTGGGCGAATTGAAACCGCTGCATGAGGCGACCGCGGGCGTCCGGAGGGACCTCGAAGGCCTGAAGAACGCGCAGTCCGAGGCGCTGGCCCTGCGGTTCCAGGAGCTCAGCGCATCCATCCAGAACGCGCTGCGCGAGGCCCGCTTGGAGCAGGGCGCCCAGCTGGGGCAGGTGCAGGAGAAGGTCGAGGCCCGCCTCCTCGCGATCCAGAAGGCCAACGACGAGAAGCTCGAGCAGATGCGCAGGACCGTGGACGAGAAGCTGCACGACACGCTGGAGAAGCGCCTCGGCGAATCCTTCAAGCTCGTCTCGGAGCGGCTGGAGCTGGTGCAGAAGGGCCTGGGCGAGATGCAGAGCCTGGCGAACGATGTCGGCGGCCTCAAGCGCGCGCTCACCAATGTGAAGACCCGCGGCGTCATGGGC
This sequence comes from Holophagaceae bacterium, assembly GCA_035495995.1. Taxonomy (GTDB): domain Bacteria; phylum Acidobacteriota; class Holophagae; order Holophagales; family Holophagaceae; genus JAFDVN01. The sequence goes on along the minus strand of DATJFC010000158.1, from coordinate 4,778 downwards.
GAGGCCCAGCTGGGCGCGCTGCTGGAGCAGTTCCTGGCGCCGGGCCAGTACGCGGCCAATGTGAAGATCCGGCCCCGCTCCAACGAGATCGTCGAGTTCGCGGTGAAGCTGCCGGGAGGAGCGGAAGGTGAGACGGTCTGGCTCCCGGTGGACGCCAAGTTCCCCACGGAGGATTACCAGCGCCTCATGGAGGCCTACGAGGCGGGCGATCTGCACGCGGTCGAGCGCGCGGCGCAGGCGCTGGAGAGCCGCCTCATGGGGCAGGCCAGGGACATCCGCGACAAGTACATCGCGCCGCCGCACAGCACGGACTTCGCGCTGCTCTTCCTGCCTTTCGAGGGCCTCTACGCCGAAGCGCTGCGCCGCCCGGGCCTCCTGGAGCGCCTGCAGCGCGAATGCAAGGTGACGATCGTGGGCCCCACGACCCTGACGGCCTTCCTCAACAGCCTCCAGGTCGGGTTCAGGACCCTCGCCATCTCCAGGCAGAGCTCGGAGGTCTGGAAGCTGCTAGGCGCCATCCGGACGGATTTCGGGAAGTTCGGCGAGACGCTGGAGGCCTTGGACAAGAAGCTGGACGAAGCCAAGTCCAAGCTGGGCGCGGTCTCGGACCGGAGCCGCATCCTGCAGGACAAGCTCAAGAAGGTGGACGCCCTGCCCGAGGCGGAGGCGCGCGAGGCTTTGGGCGTGGAAGGGGTGGAAGCGAAAGAAAGCTGACATTTCGCGCCGTTCTGTTAAAAAGCTCGGCAGGAAGCGCCGCTTCCGGCCGAGGCAACCATGTCCCACCGTCGCGACAGGCACGGTCCAGGCGAGGTGATCGCCGTGGACCGGAACTATGTCCCGATGCAGGAGTGCTCGCGACGCCACGCCATCCGGGCCGTGGCCGCGGGCCGGGCCTGGGTGCTGGATCCCGGCAGCCTGGAGCGCCGGAGGGAGCTGGCCGAGGTCATCGAGCTCATCGTCTTCCCCCTCGCCGCCGCCTGCAGCGACAGCAAGTTTCTCATGGGCCGCCTGGAGCGCCGCGTGCGCAAGCGGGACGGGCACATCTGCCAGTACGAGGGGTGCAACCACAAGGCCACCACCGTGGACCATGTGGTCCCGCTCTGCCAGGGCGGCCAGAACACCTGGCAGAACCTCGTGGCCTGCTGCCTTTCCTGCAACCAGAAGAAAGGCGGCCGCACGCCCGAGCAGGCCGGCATGCGCCTCAAGCGCGTCCCCAAGGGCCCCCGCGCCCATCTCTTCGAGCGCTTCGAGGAACTCCTGAAACGCGCCACCAGCGCGGCTTGAACGGAGAAGGGGGCCTGGCGGCCCCCTTCGGTTTTCAGATCCGTCGATTCAGAACTTGAAGCCCATGTCCACCTGCACCTGGCGGTTGCCGATGTAGTAGCCGGGGCTGTTCTCGGTGGTCCCGTAGCCCGGGTCCTGGGCCCAGGGATCGCCCGGTCCGCCGTTCGCGGGTGAGTAGCGGGTGTCGTAGCTGGCCCTTTCGATGTGGTTGAACACATTGGTGAGGGTCAGCTTCACGAAGTAGCCCAGGGGATTGGCGCGGGAGAACTTCCCATTCCACTGGGCGGAGAAGTTGACGAGGTAGGTGCTGGGGTAGCGGGCCGTCCCGCGCTGGCTGTCCAGGTACTGGGTGTAGCTGTACGGGTAGTCCGCGTAGGGCCCGGGGCCCTGGATCACCACGGACCGGGAGACCGAATAGGGATGGCCGCTCGCGTAGTCCGCCGTCGCGCCGAGCACCAGCTGGTTGATGCCGAAATCCCGGCTCCAGAGGGCGTTGAGCTTGAGGTGGTTCGTCTCATCGTTGTCGAGGTAGCCGTAGGCGACCCCGTTGGGTTCGATGGCGGTGTAGCTTCCGATCTGGGTCCCGCCGCCGGGGCTGTTGCCGCCGTCGCTCTCGTAGTTCCCCTTCAGGGTGCTGTAGGTGAAGTTGCCGAAGTAATCGAGCCGTCCGCCCCAGAGGTCCGTGGAACTCTCCCAGGTGGCCTGGGCGGAACGGTAGTTCCGGTTCGCGTTCTCGCTGGTGGTGTTGCCCCAGACGACGATGGAGTAGGGCTGGCCGCTGAGAGGCTCGATCACGCTGCCCCGGTCGCCCACGTAATCCTCGAACATGCGGGTGTACTTGCGGGAGATGTAGCGGAGTGTCCAGTTGGTGCGCTCGTTCACCTTGTGCGTGAGGCCGAGGGTCCATTCGATGGTGAGCGGGGATTTCAAGTTGGGATCCAGGCGGACATTCAACGAGGGGTCCGACACGTAGAACGGGACGGTGTCGTAGTCGGAGCGGTTGAAGCCGGTCGCCCCCGGCCCCGCCGTCACGCCGGTGACGGAGGGTCCGATGTAGCCGTAGTCATAGAGGGCCGGATTGCCCACGGTGGTGCCGAGGGTCGTGACGGCGGCGTTCATCTTGCCCGCGTACTGGGCGTAGGTTCCGCTCACCTGCCAGGCCGAATCGCCCTTGATGTCCCAGTTGAGGCCGAGCCTCGGGACGAAGGACGAGTAGGTGGGGGTCAGGTAGCCGGAGCTGGAGGACCCGCCATAGCGTTCCCAGCGGAACCCGATGCTCGCGTTGAAATGCGGGCCGAAGGTCCAGTTGTCGTTCACGAAGGCGGAATCGTAGGTGCTGTGGAAGCGGCCGCCTGGCGCCTTGGTCCAGTCGTCGAGATAGGCGTACGCGGGGTCGAAATCGTAGGTGACGGGGCCGGGCGTGCCGGTCGGGAAGTGCGCGAGGGCGTTGATGTCGTAGCCGGTGGGGGACTGGCCGTTGGTGCCGTCGTCCAGCTCGGTGAAGTGCTCGTAGCCGACCTTGAGGTTGTGGTCTCCCCCCGCGCTGAAGAAGAGGTTGAAGATCGCGGAGATGTCGTCGTTGTCGCGGTCTTCGGGGACATCGGAGAAGTAGTGGTTGTTGAACTGGTTGAAGGTGTCCACGTCGAAGACCGGGGACTGCCAGAAGGCCGTGCCGCCGTTGCCCGCGAAGTCCCCCTGGCTGATGTGATGGCCTTTGTGGCTGTAGGCCAGCGACAGATCCATGTTGTTGCCGAACACGGCGTTGTAGACCGCGGAGAGGAGCGTGAATGTGTCGCTGCGCGTCGCGAGGGAGTCCAGGCCCGCCGTGTAGTCGGTCAGGGGCGCGATGGGGCCGTCGTCGATCGTGCGGCGGGTGAAGGTGACCTGGATGCGGTTGCTGTTGTCGATCTGCCAGGCCAGATTGCCCTCGTAGCGGTCGTCCTTCCTTTTCGAGTTGAACGCGTAGGAGGCCGGGACCACCGTGAAGTCCGTCTCGCTCGTGCTCCTGAAACGGCCGGCGACGAAGAACCAGAGCCGGTCCTTCACGATGGGGCCGCCCGTGGTGAGGGTGTAGATGGTGCCCAGCTTGCTCACGACCGCGGACTTGTCCTCGTAGGGAAGGAGGGCGTCCCAGGCGGGGTTCGTCATCGTGGCCCGCAGCGTGCCCGTGAAGTCGTTGGTGCCCGTCTTCGTGATGGCGTTGACGACGCCGCCGGTGAAGCGGCCGTATTCGGCGCTCACGTTGTCCTGGAGCACGGCCGTCTCGGCAATGGCGTCCTCGATGAAGATCCCGTCATCGGTGTTGAAGTAGTTGTCGTTGATGTCGGTGCCGTCCACCAGGAACTTGTTCTCGTAGGTGGCGGCTCCGTTGATGACCGGGCTGCCGCCCGAGCCGGTGGTGACCCCGGGGGCGAAGGCCGTGATGCCGGTGAGCCCCCGGTCCGTCGTCGGGAGCTCGAGGATCTGGCTCTGGGCGTAGTTCTCTTTGATCTGGACCTCGGACTTGTCCACCTTCGACATCGTCCCGACCACCTCCACGGTGGCGCTGGCCTCTTGCTCGACCTGGAGCACCGCGTCCACCGTCGTGGAGCCGCCGAGGGGCACCGTCGCCTTGAGGCTCTCGGTGCGGTAGCCGTCGAGCGAAACGGTCCCTGAATAGGCGCCGGGGGGGAGAAGCGGCGCGCGGAACACGCCGCCCGCGTCCGTCGTGCCGGACCGGGAGCCGCTCTGGTTCACGGTCCGGAGCTCCACCCGGGCGCCAGGCACGGGGTTGCCCTTCGTATCCTTGACGGCCACCGTGAGCGCGCCCGTCGTGGACTGGGCCATGAGCGTCGGCGTGAAGGCTCCTGCGGCGAGAAGCAGAAGGATTGAATGGCGTCGCGACATGGCGCACCTCCTGGCGGGTGAGTTGTGGGTTGGCGGGTGCAACCGTTTTAGCACCGGTGCCCCAGCATGTGCCTCAACTTCAGGTAGCCAAGTGATCAGAGGTAAAAAGTTTGTATCACCCGGGTCTTGAGCTCCAGCTCACGCCATTCCTTGCCGGCATCGCTCCGCAGCGTGATCCCGCCGCCAGCCCAGTAGCGGATCCTCTGCCCTGCAAGTTCGGCTGTGCGGATGGGCAAGGCAAGGTCGAGGTCGCCATCGGGGCCGATCCAGCCCAGCGCCCCGCAGTAGAAGCCCCTGGGCGCGGCTTCCGCTTCCGCGAGGTGGGCGCAGACGGCGCGCTTCGGAGCGCCCGTCACACTGCCACCGGGCAGGGCCGCCCGCAGCAGCTCAGGCAGCGCGAGGTCCGCGCGCGCTTCGCCCTCCACGCGGCTCACGAGGTGCTGCACCGTGGGGAAGCGCTCCACCTCCATGAAGCGCGGCACGCGGATGCTGCCGACTTCCGAGACTCGGCCGAGGTCATTGCGGACGAGGTCCACGATCATGGCGTGCTCCGCCCTTTCCTTCGGGTCGGCGCGGAGCGCCGCCGCCGCCGCGCCATCGATGGCGCC
>DATJFC010000157.1:0-3676 GCA_035495995.1 Holophagaceae bacterium | reverse complement strand
TCCGCGGAGTCCCTGGAGGCGGCGCTCCCGGTGTGGTTCGCGGCGGACCTGCTGGCGGTGGACATCGAGTGCAGCCTGACGGGCATCCACCACTGCACGCTGGCCCTGTTGCAGGTGGCGGACCACGAACAGGTGTGGCTGGTGGATCCCATCACGCTGGGCGAGCTCGCGAAACCCGCGCTGGAGGCGCTGGCGAGGGTGCCCTGGATCTGCCACGACTTCTCCAACGACGGCATCGTGCTCAAGCGCCTCTACGACCTCGTGCCCGGCTCGGTGATGGACACCATGCTGCTGGCCCGGGCGCTGGGCTACCCCCAGCCGGGCCTCAAGACCATGTCCAAACTGAAGCTGGGCATCGAGATCCCCAAGGAGGAGCAGGACTCCAACTGGATGCTGCGCCCCCTGCGGGAGAGCCAGCTGGAATACGCCGCCCGGGACGCGGCCCTGCTGTTGCCCCTGCTCCGCCGCCTGGCGGAGGAGGCCGACGCGAAGAAGGCAGAGGATCCGGCGACGGCCGCCCGCCTGGCGGAGCTTCCCAGGGAGCTGCGCGCCCTCTTCCGCCGCATCCGCGCCTACCAGCCGCCGGACCACGACCCCGTGGTGGCCAAGGCGAGGGGGTTCGGCGAGGTCGCGGAGGCCCGCGCCCGCGCGCTCACCCAGATGCGCGCGGCCTGGGGCAACGAGGGCGACATCGGCGCCATCATGGACATGGGCAACCGGTGGATCCTCGCCCGCGTGGAGCATCCGCCCCACACGAAGGAGGCGCTGGAACGCACCATCCCCAATCCGCGCTTCCGGCGGAAAAGGCTGGACGCCCTATGGGGTGTCTTCCAGGAGGGCGCCGCCCCGGGGGCCGCCGGAGACGACGACCTGCTCTTCAGGAGCTGAGGGGCTGGAGCCGCACCATCAGCCGGTAACCATCGCTTTCCAGCTCCCGGGCCTTGGTCTGGGCCTCGGCCATGGACTCGAACTGCCAGGGCAGTTCGGCCCGCTCGCCGGATTCGATGTGCACGCTCTGGAGGGTGTAGACCAGGGTCATGGGAGTCTCCCGGAATCACCCCATCATCGGGCGGTCCTTCCGCGGCCTTGAATCCTGGCCCAGGACTTCACAACTCTTAACAACGCGCAACACGCAAATGGGTCATTTCAGGTAGGGCGCCAGGAACCGGCCCGTGATGCTGGCCTTGTGCCTGGCCACCTGCTCGGGGGTGCCTTCGACGAGAATGGAGCCGCCTTCGGCGCCGCCTTCAGGGCCGAGGTCGAGGATCCAGTCGGCGGTCTTGATCACATCCAGGTTGTGCTCGATGACGACGACGGTGTTGCCCGCGTCCGCCAGGCGGTTGATGACCTCCAGCAGTTTCTGGATGTCCTTGAGATGCAGGCCCGTCGTCGGCTCGTCGAGGATGTAGAGCGTGCGGCCCGTGGCGCGCTTGCTCAGCTCCTTGCCCAGCTTCACGCGCTGGGCCTCGCCGCCGGAGAGCGTCGTCGCGCTCTGGCCCAGGCGGATGTAGCCCAGGCCGACATCCAGCAGGGTCTGGAGCTTGTTGGCCAGCACCGGGATGGGCGCGAAGACCGTGGCGGCCTCCTCCACCGTCATGGCCAGCACATCGGAGATGCTCTTGCCCTTGTAGTGGATCTCCATGGTCTCGCGGTTGTAGCGCCTGCCCTTGCACTGCTCGCAGGTCACATAGACGTCCGGCAGGAAGTGCATCTCGATCTTGAGGACGCCGTCGCCCTCGCACTTCTCGCAACGGCCGCCCTTCACGTTGAAGCTGAAGCGGCCCGGCGTGTAGCCGCGCGCCTTGGATTCCGGCAGCTGGGCGAAGAGCTCCCGCAGCGGCGTGAAGAGGCCCGTATAGGTGGCGGGGTTGGACCTCGGCGTCCGCCCGATGGGCGCCTGGTCGATGTCGATGACCTTGTCGATCACGTCGAGGCCCGTGATCTTCTTGTGCTTGCCCACCACATGCACGCCCTGGTGGAGCTGGTTGGCCAGCGACTTGTAAAGGATCTCGTTCACGAGGGTGCTCTTCCCCGACCCCGACACGCCCGTGACACAGGTGAAGAGGCCGATGGGGAAGGCGGCGTCCACGCCCTTGAGGTTGTTCTCCGTGGCGCCCAGCACGCGGATCTCGCCGCGCTCGGCGCGGCGGCGCTTCTTCGGCACGGGGATGCCGTCCCGGCCCGACAGGAAGGCTCCTGTCACGCTGCCCCTGTCGGCCGCCACCTGCTGGGGCGTGCCTTCGGACACCACGCGCCCGCCGTGCTCGCCCGCGCCGGGGCCCATGTCGATCACATGATCCGCCGCCTCGATGGTCTCGAGGTCGTGCTCCACGACGAGCACCGTGTTGCCGAGGTCGCGCATGTTCATCAGCGTCTTCAGCAGCTTCTGGTTGTCGCGCTGGTGGAGGCCGATGCTGGGCTCGTCGAGCACGTAGAGCACGCCCTGCAGCTTGGACCCGATCTGGGTGGCCAGGCGGATGCGCTGGCCCTCCCCGCCGGAGAGCGTCGCGGCCGAGCGGTCCAGCGTGAGGTAGCCCAGTCCCACGTCGTCAAGGAAGCCGAGTCGCTCCCGGATCTCCTTCAGCACCTTGTCGGCCACCACGGCATCCTTGCCATCCAGTTTCAGGCCCTCGAACCAGACCCGGCCCTCCCGCACGCTCAAAGAAGTCACTTCCGAGATGTCCCGCCGGGCCACGGTGACGGCGAGCACTTCCGGCTTAAGCCGCTTGCCCTTGCAGGTCTCGCAAGGGATGACGCGCATGGCCTCTTCCAGCTCCTCGCGGGTGTCCTCGTTCGCCGTCTCGTTGTAGCGCCGCTCCAGGCCGCCGATGACGCCTTCGAACTGGTGCATGAAGTCGTAGCGGCTCTTCTTGCCCTCGTAGTGGAAGCGCATCTCCTTCTCCGTGCCGTGCAGCAGGAGGCGCCGGATCTCCGCGGACAGCTTCTTCCAGGGCGTGTCGAGGCTGAACTTCGCCTTGCGGGCCAGCTGCTCCAGGAACTGGCTGCGCCAGCCGTCCTCGCTGAAGGTGCGCCAGCCCGGCGCCTGGATGGCGCCCTCGTTGATGGAGAGCGCGGGATTGGGGATGACGAGCTCCTCGGCGAACTGGCGCTTGAAGCCGAGGCCGTCGCAGGAGGCGCAGGCGCCGTGGGGCGAATTGAAGGAGAAGCTGCGGGGTTCCAGCTCGGCCAGACCCTGGCCGAAGCGCTCGCAGCGCTCGTTCGTGCAGGCCAGCTTCGAGGAAAGGAGCCTCTCCTCGCCGTCGAAATCCACCAGCGCCGAGCCCTCGGCCAGGTTGCAGGCGATCTCCAGGCTGTCGGCGAGGCGGGTGCTGAGGCCCTCGGCGACCTTGAGGCGGTCGATGACGACCTCGATGGTGTGCTTCTTCTGCTTGTCGAGGTCCGGCAGGCCCTCGGTGAGGTCCAGCATCGCGCCGTTGACCCGGGCGCGGATGTAGCCCTTCTTCACCAGGTCCTGGAGCATGCGCTTGTACTCGCCCTTGCGGCCACGGACGACGGGGGCGAGGATCTGCAGCTTCGTGCCCTCGGGCCGCGACAGGATCTGGTCCGCCATCTCCTGGATGGTCTGGCTGGCGATGGGCCGCGCGCAGGCCGCGCAGTGGGGCTTGCCCGTGCGCGCGAAGAGGAGGCGCAGGTAGTCGTAGATCTCCGTCACCGT
>DATJFC010000156.1:0-5367 GCA_035495995.1 Holophagaceae bacterium | reverse complement strand
GCTCGGCGAGAGGGTCCTCGATGTTCCGCTGGATCGCGCGGCGCAGGGGGCGGGCGCCGTAGGCGCGGTCCCGGAGCGTCGTCTTCACGAGCCATTCCACGGCCGCCTCGGTGAGCGCCACCCGGAGATGGTGCTTGGCGAGCGTGGCGTTGAGATCCTGCACCAGCAGGCCGACGATCCGCTTGAGCTCGTCGTCGCCGAGGCGGTTGAAGACGACGATCTCGTCGATGCGGTTCAGGAACTCGGGCGGGAAATTGCGGCGCAGCACCTTCATGGCCTCGCCGCTCTTCGCGTCGAGCCGCGCCACCTGGTCGCCGAAGCCGAGGTTCTTCTCGTTGAGCAGCTCGCGGCTGCCCACGTTGGAGGTCATGATGATGATGGTGTTCTTGAAGTCCACCTGGTTGCCGAAGGCGTCGCTGGCCTGCCCGTCGTCGAAGATCTGCAGCAGGATGTTCACCAGGTCGGGATGGGCTTTCTCGATCTCGTCGAGGAGCAGCACGCAATAAGGATTGCGTCGCACGCGATCCGTGAGCATGCCGCCTTCCTCGTAGCCCACGTAGCCCGGAGGGGCGCCGAGCAGCTTGGAGACCTCGTGCTTCTCCATGAACTCGCTCATGTCGAAGCGGATCATCTTCTTGGGATCGCCGAAGAGGAAACCGGCCAGCGTCTTCGCCAGCTCCGTCTTGCCCACGCCGGTGGGGCCGAGGAAGAGGAAGCTGCCCATGGGGCGGTTCGGGTTCTTGAGCCCGGTGCGGGCGCGGCGCACGGCGCGGCTCACGGCCGACACCGCCTCCTTCTGCCCGATGACGCGGTCGTCGAGCTTCTCCTCCATGCGGGCGAGGTTCTCCTTCTCCTCGCTCTTGAGGGCCTTCACGGGGATGCCGGTCCAGGAGGCGACGACCTCCTCGACATCCGCCTCGGTGACCTCGGGGAAGCTGGCGTAGTCCTCCTCGCTCAGCTCGCCGCGGCGCTGCTGGACTTCCTCGCGAAGCTGGACTTCCTTCTGGCGCAGCAGCACCGCGCGCTCGAAGTCGCGGGCCAGGACGGCCTCGTTCATCTCGTTCACGACGCGGTGCAGCTCCTCCTCGGCCTTCATGGACTCGCCGCTGCCCGCGCCCAGGCGCAGCTTCACGCGGGCGCCCGCCTCGTCCAGCAGATCGATGGCCTTGTCGGGGAGGAAGCGGTCCGTGATGTAGCGGTTGGAGAGGTAGACCGAGGCCTCCAGCGTCTTCTGCGGGTACTTCACGCGGTGGAAGAGCTCGTAGCGCGAGCTGATGCCTTCGAGGATGCGGAGGCTCTCCGCCTCGTCCGGGGGATTCACGGTGACGGGCTGGAAGCGCCGCACGAGGCTGCGGTCCTTGTCGATGTACTTGGCGTACTCCTTGTGCGTCGTGGCTCCGATGCACTGGATCTCGCCGCGGCTGAGGGCCGGCTTGAGGATGTTGGCGGCGTCCAGGCTGCCTTCGGCGGCGCCGGTGCCGATGAGGGAGTGGATCTCGTCGATGAAGAGCACGACGCTCGGATCCTTGCTCGCCTCCGCGATGATGGACTTGAGCCGCTCCTCGAACTGGCCGCGGTACTTGGTTCCCGCCACGACGAGGCTCAGGTCCAGCGCGTAGATGCGCTTGTCGGCGAGCGTCGGCGGGCAGGCGCCCTCGAAGATCTTCTGCGCCAGGCCCTCGACGATGGCGGTCTTGCCCACGCCGGCCTCGCCCAGGAGGATCGGGTTGTTCTTGCGGCGGCGGCTCAGGATCTGGATGATCCGCTCGATCTCCGTGTCGCGGCCGATGAGGTTGTCGAAGATGCCGCGCTCGGCCATCTCAGACAGGTTGCGGGCGAACTCGGAGAGGAGGGGGTGCTCCTTCTTCTTTTTCGCGATCTTCTCTTCCTTCGTGGCCTCGAGGAGGATCTCCTTGGCCCCGATCAGATCGGCGCCCGCCTCTCTCAGGAGCCGGCCCGCGAGGCCCTGGTCCTCCTTGAGCATGCCCAGCAGGAGATGCTCGGCGCCCACATGCTTGTGGTTGAGCTTGGCGCTCTCCGTGGCCGCGTGCTGGAGGATCCGCTTGACCTCCTCCTCCATCGGGATGTCGATGCTCGTCGACGACGGCGTCACCTTGTGGTCCTTGGGCGTCAGGGCCGCCACGACGCGCTCGCGCAAGGGGCCCGTCTGCACGCCCATCCGCTCCAGGAGCTGGGTGGAGGTCTTCTCGGATTCCCGGAGCAGGCCCAGCAGCAGATGGCCGCTGCCGATGCTCTCGGCGCCGAACTGGCTGGCCTCGTACCGCGCGAAGAACATCACGCGGCGGGCTTTTTCAGTGAACTTCTCGAACAAGGGACACCCTTCAGGGTTCCTGCGCCAAAACAGGGAAGAGTTCCGGGCAGTCCCCTAGGGTAGCGCCTTCCGGTAGCCCTGTCCTGGCGTCATTTCCCGCGATTCCACTGGGAATCCAAGGCCCGGACAGGTAGACTGGACGGCTTGGAGCGAGCCATGAGCCAAGCCACTCCGAACCTGGCGATCCTGGGCCTCCAATGGGGCGACGAAGGCAAGGGCAAGGTCGTGGACCTGCTCGCCTCCCGCTACCGCCACGCGGTCCGGTTCCAGGGCGGCAACAACGCCGGCCATACCGTCGTCGTGGACGGCCAGAGCATCGCCCTGCACCAGGTGCCCAGCGGCGCACTGAACAAGGGCTGTTTCCTCGTCGTCGGCAGCGGCGTCGTGCTGAACCTGGAGGTCTTCCGCCAGGAGCTGGACCGCCTCGCGGCCCGCGGCTACGACGTGATGGACCGCCTGATGCTGAGCCAGAAGGCCCACATCATCCTGCCCCACCACATCGCGCTGGACCTCTGGCGCGAAGAGCGCGCGTCCAAGGCCGGCGCCAAGATCGGCACCACCGGCCGCGGCATCGGTCCCTGCTACGAGATGAAAGTCGCCCGCATGGGCGTCCGTCTGGGCGACCTCAAGCACCCGGAAGTCCTCATCGAGCGCGTGCGCCCCGGCTACGACGAAGTCCGGCTCCGCATCGGCGACGGCGCGAAGGACCTGCCCTCGCTGGAAGCCATCGTCGCCCAGCTCCTCGATACCGCCGCGCCGCTCCTCAAGGCCATCGGCGACACGCAGAGCCACCTCATGGCCGCCTGGGAGAAGGAGGAGCCCATCCTCTTCGAAGGCGCGCAGGCGACCCTGCTGGACATCGACCACGGCACCTACCCCTACGTGACCAGCTCCAACTGCTCGCTGGGCGGGCTCTACACCGGCACGGGCATGCCGCCGAAGGCGCTGCACAAGGTGCTCGGCATCGCCAAGGCCTACACGACCCGCGTGGGCTCCGGCCCCATGCCCTCCGAGCTGCTGGACGCCACCGGCGACCGCATCCGCGAAGTGGGCCGCGAATTCGGCACCACCACGGGGCGCCCCCGCCGCTGCGGCTGGTTCGACGCGCCCATCACCGCCCACGCCTGCCGCACCAATGGCGTGGACGGCGTCGCCATCATGAAGCTGGACGTGCTCGACGGCCTCGACGAGGTCGGCCTCGTCACCGGCTACCGAGACGGCGAAGGCCGCCTCACCTCCAAGCTGCCCGCCTGCCCGCAGGAGTGGGCCGAGCTGAAGCCCGAGATCAAGCGGTTCAAGGGCTGGACCAGCACCCGCGGCGCGACGGATCACGCCCAGCTGCCGCCGGAGGCCCAGGCCTACCTGGACGCCCTCTCCGAGGCCATCGAGACCCCCATCGCCTACCTGAGCACCGGGCCCGACCGCGTCGAGGGCTGCGTCTACCCCGGCACCTTCCTGGCCGACCTCATCGGCTGAGTATCATCAGGCGGATGAGCCCCGCCTGGATGAGATCCCTCCGCGCCGCGCTGCTGACGCTCGCGGCCCTCTCGGCCCCCGCGCAGACTTTGCGCGTCGCCGCCGCCGCGAGCCTCCACGGCGCGCTGGACGAGGCCGCTTCCTCCTTCGAGGCCGCGCACGCGGGCGTGAAGGTCCAGATCAGCTATGGCGCCAGCGGCAGCCTCGCGGCGCAGATCCAGCAGGGCGCGCCCTTCGACCTCTTCCTCGCGGCGGACATGGACTACCCCGCGAAAGCCGCCGCGAACGGCCACGGCCGCGGCGCGGTCTTCACCTACGCGGAGGGCCGCCTCACGCTCTGGGCCCGCAAAGACCTCGGCCTCGATCCGGCCAAGCTGGGCCTCGCCCTTCTCAAGGATCCGCGCGTCGTCCACATCGCCGTCGCCGATCCGAAGCTGGCACCCTACGGCGCCGCGTCGGAGGCCGCGCTGCGCTCCGCCGGCCTGTGGGAGACGCTCCAGCCCAAGCTCGTCTTCGGTTCCAACATCGGGCAGGCCGCGCAGTACCTCCAGACCGACGCGGCGGAGGCCGGCTTCATCGCCGCTCCGGAGGCCATGCGCGGCGATCTCGCGGCCAAGGGCCTCGCGTGGACGGTGCCCGAGGCGCTGCACGCGCCGCTGATCCAGGGCGGCGTGCCGCTCTCGAACGGCGCCGCGCCCCAGGCCGCCGACGCGTTCGCGGCCTACCTCCGGGGCGGGAGCGGCCAGGCGGTCCTCGCGCGCTACGGCTTCGGAAAACCCTGATGGACTGGCAGGCGGTCCGGCTCAGCCTCGCGCTCGCCTTCACGACGGTGCTGCTGCTGGCGCCCCTCGCCATCGCCCTCGCGTCCCTGTTGGCCTTCGGCCGCTTCCGCGGCAAGGCCGCCTTGGAGGCCCTGATCACCCTGCCGCTCGTCCTGCCCCCCACGGTGCTCGGGTTCTACTTCCTGATGGCGATGGGGCCCCGCGGCCTGCTGGGGCGGATGTGGATCGCGCTCACGGGATCGGGGCTCGTCTTCTCCTTCAGCGGGCTCGTCGCGGCCTCCATGCTCATCAACCTGCCCTTCTTCGTGCAGCCGCTGGCCTCCGCCCTCGGGGGCGTCGAGACGCATTACCTCGAAGCGGCCGCGACGCTCGGCGCGGGGCCGCTTTCGCGCCTGCGGCGGGTGGCCCTTCCCCTGGCCTGGCGCGGCCTCGCCACGGGCGCCACGCTCAGCTTCGCGCACACGATGGGCGAATTCGGCGTGGCGCTCATGGTGGGCGGCGACCTGCCGGGCCGCACGCGCACGGCCTCCATCGCCGTCTTCGACCAGGTGCAGGCCCTCGATCTCGCGGGCGCGCGCCAGACGGCGCTCTTCATGCTCGTCCTCGCCTTCCTGCTGCTGGCGGGCGTGGCGCTCCTGAAACACGCGAGGCGGCTGTGGAGCTTCTAGCTGATTTCACCCGCGCCTTCGAGCGCGGCCCGGAGATCCGCGGCGAGCTGTCGCTGCCGCTCGGAACCGCTTCCCTCACGGTGCTCTTCGGCTCCTCCGGCTGCGGCAA
>DATJFC010000155.1:0-4895 GCA_035495995.1 Holophagaceae bacterium | reverse complement strand
GCACAGGCTCGTCCAGACCGAACGGCCGCCAGCCCGCATATTCGACATAGGCCTGGTTGAGGACCGCCGTCTCGCCGCCGGAGCCGCCGAACTCGCCCCAGAGCAGCTTGGGGTGGCGCGGTTCCGGCCAATGGCCGCGGGGCTTCCTCAAACCGGCTTCGAGACGGTCCGCCTTGGGGTGGCCGTTGGCGCCGCCGATCCAGCGCGCGGGCCGTTCCGGGCAGGCTTCCGACACCGCCGAGGCGAGGGCCTCCGCGCGATGTCCTGGCGAGGCCGCCGCGCGGCAGGCGAGGGCGCCCAGGCGCGCGCGGATCCGCGCCCCCCGGGCAGCGGCATCTCGTGAGCGTTCGAGCAGGAGCGCCGCCGCGCCTTCGCCGGGCAGGAAGCCGCGGCCGGAATCCCTTGCGGGATCCTCGTGCCGCGCGAGCAGCCCCGCGGCGGCGCAGATGGTGGTGAGCATGGGGGAGAGGCCGTCCAGGCCGACCAGGAGCGCGGCGTCGCAGAAGCCCGTGCGCAGCCAGCGGGCCGCCTGGTCCAGGGCCGCGAAGGCGCTGACCTCGCGCTCGAGCTGGGTGGTGCTGGGCCCCTTGAGGCCGAAGGCGACGGCGATGTGGCCGGCGGCGGCGTTGGCGACGCAGTTCGGGAAGACGAGCGGCGAGGCGCCTTCGGGGCCCCGCGCGAAGTAGGGGCGCAGGAAGGTTTCGGTGGCCTCGTCCCCGCCGGTCATGGAGGCCGCGGCGATGGCGACGCGGTCCCCGCCCCCGGAGCCCGGATCCAGCCCCGCGTCCCGGAAGGCCTGGGCGGCCGCGACCCAGGCGAAGCGGCTGCACCGGTCCAGGCGCCGCAGCTGCATGGGGGGGATGACGCCGGCGGGATTGAAAGCCGCGCAGATCCCGCCTCGGCCGCCGCCCAGCGCTTCGGGCAGGTCGCTGAAGCAGGCGGCGCCGGAGGCGAGCGAGGCGCGGGCCGCCTCGACCCCGTCTCCGCAGGGCAGGACGAGGCCGAGGCCCGTGACGGCGATGTCCGTCATCGCCCCTCCCAACGCTTCAACGCCAGCGAGACATTGTTGCCGCCAGAGGCTCCAGCTCCGCGACCGCAGCGGCGAAGCCGCGAGAGCGCGGGAGCACCGTCCAGTGGACGGTGCGATAGCTGGAGGGCGAAGGCGTTCATCTGCCATCCCACCGTTTGAGGGCCAGGGAAACATTGTTCCCGCCAAACGCGAACGCGTTCACCAGCGCCGCGCGCAGCGGCCGCTCCTTCGCCGCCTTCGCGGTGCAGTCGAGGTCGCAGACGGGATCCTGCTGTTCGAGGCGCAGCGTCGGGCTCACGACCTGGTCCCGCAGAGCGAGCGCCGCCGCCATCGAACCCGCGGCCCCCGCGGCGCCGAGGGTGTGGCCGAACTGGGATTTGGAAGAGGTGACCGAGACCGCGTCCGCGGCCGCGCCCAGGGCGGCGCGGATGGCCTTGCATTCGGCGCCGTCATTGGCGGGCGTCGCGGTGCCGTGGGCGCTCACGAGGTCCACTTCCGACGCGTCGAGGCGGCCCATCGTGAGGGCCTGGGCCATCGCGCGGCAGGCGCCGGCGCCTTCGGGGTGGGGCGCGGTGGGATGGTGGGCGTCGAGGCTGGCGCCGTAGCCGAGCACCTCCGCGAAGATCACGGCGCCGCGGGCCCGGGCCTGCTCCAGCGGCTCGAGGATGAACTGCACGGCGGCCTCGCCGAGGTTGAGCCCGGCCCGGTCGGCGGAGAAGGGCCGGCAGGGTTCCCGGTCCACGGCCTTGAGGCTGGAGAAGCCGCCCCAGGTGGTGGCGCAGAGGCTTTCCGCCCCACCGGCGATGGCGAGGTCCAGCTCGCCCGCGGCGACGCGCTCCCAGGCCTGGCCCAGCGCCAGCAGACTGGAGGAGCACGCGTTCATGATGGTGGAGCGCGGGCCTTCGGCGCCGAGGAGTTCGCCGAGTCCGTCCGTCACCGTGCAGGGCGTCTGGTAGGCGGCTTCGGCCAGGGGCGTGCGCGGGCGGCCCTGGAGCTGGGCCGCGAGATGGGCCTCGGGGATGGGCAGGCCCGAGGTGCCGGCGCCCTGGAAGACGCCCATGCGCCGGGGATCCAGGGATGGCTTCCAGCCATCCAGGGCTTCGGCGAGCGCAACGAGGGACCAGGCGCCGCAAAGGCTCTGCCGCTTCGGCAGCGGCGTCGCCCACGCGATCTGGGCCCCCAGCTGTGCGGGCTCCATCGGAAGGGAGATCCGCGTGAGGGGGCCCAGCCCGTCGCGGCCCGCCAGCATGCCAGCCCAGGTGGCCTCGCGCCCGCGGGCAAGGCTGGTGACGGCGCCGAGGCCGGTGATGACGACGCGGCGAGTCAAGGCGCGATCTTCTTCACGAGCAGTTTCGCGGTGCAGAGTTCGCGGCTCTCGCAGGAGACCGTGCCATTGATCCGCGTCAGTCCGGCGAAGGCCGCCTCGAACCGGACCTCCAGGCGCAGGCGGTCGCCGGGGAAGGCGGGGGCCTTGAAGCGCGCGTCCTGCACGCCCGCGAGGAAGATGCCTTGCCCCGCCAGAGGTTCGGCCTCCAGGAATCCGCCGGCCTGGGCCAGCATCTCCAGCATGAGGACGCCGGGCACGAGGGGCCGGTCCGGGAAATGGCCTGAGAAATAGGGCTCCGAAGCCGAGACCAGCTTCTCCGCCACCACGCGGACGCCCGGCTCGCGTTCCAGCACCCGGTCCACGAGCAGGAACGGGAAGCGGTGCGGCAGGTGCCTTTCGGGGGCGTCGGGCATCGGGCGTCAGGCGTCGGGATGAAGCGCCACGCCTCTCAGCCCAGGCCATGCGGCCCGAAGCCTGAAGCCTGAAATCTGACGCCTGATCATGCGCCTTGATGCTCCCGGATGAACGCCGTGAGGGCGTCCACGCTCTTGAAGGCCTGGAGGCCCGAGGTCTCATCCTCGATCTTCACGCCGAAGGTCTGCTCGATGCCCAGCACCAGCTCGAGCGCGTCGATGGAGTCCAGGCCCAGGCCCTCGCCGAAGAGGGGCGCCTGGTCGTCGATCTGGTCCGGCGTCATGCCCTCCAGCTTCAGGCGCTGGATGAGCATCTCTTTGACGCGCTGTTTCAGGTCGTCCATGGGCCGCTCGCTCGGAAAGGGCGATTCTACCGCCCCCCGCCCCGGTCCGGAGCCGTTAAACTACGAGGTCCGGACGCGCCATGACGAATCCCGCCACGCCCTTCCTTCCGCTCCTGATCCTGCTGCTCCTGGCGGTGGGCGTCGCCGCGGCCATCCTCCTCATCTCCGGCGTCCTGCTGCCGAAGCTGAAGCCCAACCATCCGGACGCCGAGAAGCTGAGCGCCTACGAGTGCGGCGTGCCCGAGGTGCAGCCCGGCGCCCGGCACCGCTACTCGGTGAAGTTCTACCTCACGGCCATGCTCTTCATCCTCTTCGATGTGGAGGCGGCCATCCTGCTGCCCTGGGCCGTGCAGTACAAGACGCACCCCGCCACCTTCGGCGCCATGCTCGCCTTCTTCGCCACCCTCCTCGTGGGCTTCGTCTACGCCTGGGGCAAGGGCGCCTTCGAGTGGGAGAAGTGACCCATGGCTGAGATGGACCTCAACGACGCCGTGATGACCACGCGCCTCGACGCGGTGGTGAACTGGGCCCGCAAGAACAGCCTCTGGCCCATGCCCTTCGGCACGGCCTGCTGCGCCATCGAGATCATGAGCGTGATGGCGAGCAAGTATGACCTCAGCCGCTTCGGCGCCGAGGCCATGCGCTTCAGCCCGCGCCAGTCGGACATGATGCTCGTGCTCGGCACCGTCACCAACAAGATGGCGCCGGTGCTGCGCACCATCTACGCCCAGATGGCCGAACCCAAGTGGGTCATCAGCGTGGGCGTCTGCGCGTCTTCGGGCGGCATGTACCGCACCTACGCGACGCTGCAAGGGATTGACCGCGTGGTGCCCGTGGATGTCTATGTGCCCGGCTGCCCGCCGCGGCCCGAGAGCATGATCTACGGCGTCATGAAGCTGCAGGAGAAGATCGAGCAGGAAAGCCTCTCCATGCGCAAGGACCACATCCGCCGCTTCTACGAAAGCATGGACCGCCAGCGCGGGATCGAGCGCGAGAAGGGTCTCACCGAGCCGCAGGCCGTGCGCGAGATGGTGCTGGACGCCGCCGACCGCAACCTCGCGACCATCTATTAATCCCGAACCTCATAACGCGAAGCCGCAAAGACGCCAAGCCGCCATGAACCCGCTCAACCCCTCACCCACCCTTGCGTCCTGGCGCCTTCGCGCCTTGGCGTCGCGCAGGTAGGAGGCGCCCATGATCCTCGAACGCCTCCAAGAGCAAGTGCCCGGCGCCGTGACGGACCACCACGACTTCCGCGGGGACCTCACGGCCGTGGTCGCCAAGGACCATTACCTCGCCGTGGTGGACGCGCTGTTCGCCGACGGCTTCCAGCAGTTGGTGGACCTCACGGCCGTGGACTGGCCGGAGCGCAACCTCGGCGGCCAGCTCGTCCGCTTCGATGTGGTGCTGCACCTGCTGAACCTCACGAGCCAGGAGCGCCTCCGCCTCAAGGTGCGCGTGGCCGAGAACGAGCCCCTGCCCAGCCTCACGGGCCGCTTCCACAGCGCCGACTGGGCGGAGCGCGAGGTCTTCGACCTCTTCGGCATCGTCTTCGACGGCCATCCGAACCTCAGCCGCCTGCTCACCTGGGAGGACTTCCCCGGCCACGCGCTGCGCAAGGACTTCCCCCTCGATGGCGGCGACCCCTTCTGCATGGCGGACTCCACCGCCCCTTACACGCACTGAGGGCAGGCATGAACCCGATCCCTGTGTCATCCAAGCCCATCAATCCGTGGCTTTACTGGGCGGGGTTTGCGGTTTGCGCAGGTGTGGCCTTTTTT
>DATJFC010000154.1:0-6612 GCA_035495995.1 Holophagaceae bacterium | reverse complement strand
GTCCCACAGGAGCGAGCAGTTGCAGCCCAGCGGGCCCACGGGGAAGGATTCGAGTCTCAGCACGCTTCCATTGTCGCTCAAGCTCCTAGAATGCTGGCCATGGACGGATCGCCCCGCGCCCCGCTTCTCTCGGCCTGGGACCTGTTTCCGGCCGCGAGCCTCGGCGCGGTCTGGCTCTGGCTCCGGCATTGGCTGCCGCTCCTTCCGGATCGGATCCCATCGCACTGGAACGCCGCCGGCCTCGTGAACGGCTGGATGGACAAGCGGGCCTTCCTCGCCTTCGCGGCCTGGCCGGGCCTCGGCATCTGGGCCCTGCTCTTCCTCATCGGCGCGGCCATGCGCCTGGACGAGGCGCCTCGCGGCCAGTTCGGCGCGAAGGCCCTGCTGCCTCTTCGGGGCCTGTTCCCCACGGGCTTCATCCTCATGGCCGGCGCCTTCGCGCCCATGAGCGCCATTTACGGCGGACGCGCCATCGCATGGGGTGTGGGATTGATGGTCATCAGCCTCATCGCCGGCCTCGTCCCCGCGATCCGCCTGGCCCGCCTCGCGCCGCCCATCCCGGGCGCCACGCCGTCTGACTACCGGTGGGGCGGGTTGATCTACTGGAAGGCCGGCGATCCTCGCCTCCTCGTCCCCAAACGGCTGGGCCTGGGCTGGACCTTCAACTTCGGCCGTCCGGCCGCCTGGCTCCTGCTCGCGCTGATGCTGGCGCCCATCGCCGTGGCGCTCGTGGTGCTCGCGCGGCGCTGAGCCGCATACTGTCTCCGTGGCGGCGATCCGGAACAACCTCGAGAAGAGTCCCTATCTCAAGCGCAAGCTCGGCGACCTGCCGGCGCGGCCGGGCGTCTACCTTTACCGCGACGCGGAGGGCGTCCTGCTCTATGTGGGCAAGGCGAAGGTGCTGCGCAACCGCGTGCGCTCCTACTTCCAGAGCAAGCAGCTGGACGCCAAGACCCGGCGCCTCGTCGGGCGCGTGTGGGACCTGGAGCTCATCGTCTGCGAGACGGAGCTGGAGGCGCTGGTCCTCGAGAACAACCTCATCAAGGAGCACTTCCCGCCCTTCAACATCATGCTGCGGGACGACAAGACCTACCCCTTCGTGAAGCTCACGCGGGAACCCTTCCCGAAGGTCTATGTGACCCGGAAGGTGCTCAAGGACAAGGCCTGGTACTTCGGACCCTTCTTCCCCGCGAGCACGGCCTACAAGGCCGCGGAGCTGGTGGAGCGCTTCTTCCAGATCCGCGACTGCGATATCGAGATCGACGGCAAGCGCGGCCGCGCCTGCATGAAGTACCAGCTGCACCGCTGCACGGCGCCCTGCATCGGCGCCGTGTCGCAGGAGGCCTACGGAGAGCAGGCGAAGGAGGCCAAGCTCTTCCTGGAGGGCAAGCGCGACGAGCTGAAGGCGCGGCTGGAGGCCGCCATGTGGAAGGCCTCCGAAGTGGACGCCTTCGAGCAGGCGGCCCACCACCGCGACACGCTGGACCAGGTGGACGCCTGGTTCTCGCGGCAGAAGGCGGCGGTGGCGGACCAGGAGGACATGGACATCTTCGGAGCCGCCGTGCTGGACGGCCGCGCCTGCGTGCACCGCGTGCTCATGCGCGAGGGCCGCATGATCGACCGCCGCGAATACCTGCTGGACGAATGCGAGGCGCTGGACGCCGAGGCGCTGGCCCAGGTCCTCCAGCGCGTCTACGCGGAAGAAGCCGCGCCGGGCCGCCTCCTGCTGGAGATGGAGCCCGCCGAGCCGGAGCTGCTGCGCGAGTGGCTGGGGCAGGCGCGGGGCGCGAAGGTGTACTTCGTCATCCCGCAGAAGGGCCAGAAGCTGGATCTCCTCGCCATGGCCCAGGAGAACGCGCGCCTGGCGCTGGAACGGAAATTCGAACCCGCGAAGCTCAACCAGGCCGTGCTCGAAGGGCTCCAGGCCTTCCTCGGCCTGGCCCGGCTTCCGCGGCACATCGAGTGCTTCGACATCAGCCATGGCCAGGGCCGCGAGGTGGTCGCCAGCTGCGTGGTGTTCAAGGACGGCTTCCCGGACAAGCAGAACTACCGGCGCTTCAAGATGTCCAACGAGCAGAACGACGACTTCGCCAACATGCGCGAGGCCGTCTTCCGCCGCTACAAGCGCATGAAGGACGAGGGCAAGGGCTTCCCCGACCTGGTGCTCATCGACGGCGGCCTGGGGCAGCTCCACGCGGCGGAATCGGCGCTGGCGGAGCTGGGCCTCATGGACCTGGAGCGGGCGTCGCTCGCGAAGAAGGAGGAGCTGGTCATCCGCCCGGGCGCGCCCGAGCCGCTGCGCATCCCCAAATCCAGCCCCGTGCTGCAGCTGCTCCAGCGCGTGCGGGACGAGGCCCACCGCTTCGCCATCACCTATCACCGCAAGCTGCGCGAAAAGCGCACGCTCCAGACCCAGCTCACGCAGATCCCCGGCGTCGGCGCGGCCACGGCGAAGAAGCTCCTCGCCGCCTTCGGCAGCGTGGAAGCCGTGCGCGCGGCGGAGGAGGCGGCGCTCGTTGAAAGCGTCGGCCCGGCCGCCGCGGCGAAAGTGGTGGCCTGGCGCGGCGCCTGAGCGCCTCTCCCTCCTGGCGGCCGTCCCGTGACGCTTCGGACTCAGCGTCTAGCGCGCGCTGATGGCCTGCCATTCCTGGGCAGCCGTCTTGTCGCCGGCCTCGGCGGCCTTCTTGTACCACTCGGCGCCCTGGGCGGGATCGGGCCTCACGCCGAGGCCATAGGTGTAGCAGGCTCCCAGCATGCGCATCGCCTTGGCATCGCCCTTCTGCGCGGCGTCAAGGTAGCCCCGCATGGAGGGCGGCAGGCCCGCCGGCGCGGCCTGGGCCTTGATCCGGGAGGACGCGGGCGAGATGCCCGTGCCGAGCAGCCACCAGGTGAAACCGCCCGTCAGCAGCGCCACCGCGCCGATCCAGAGGGCGATGAAAGTGACGCGCCCCGGACGCGTGGGCGCCGGAGTCTCGGGGCGCGGAGCCTCGGATTCCTGGCGCGGCGGGTCGACGGGCAGGACGAGCGTGGCCTCCTGAGGCAGTTCCGGCACGCCGGGGATGATCACCGTGTGGTCGAAGGGATCCACGGAAGCCGGAGGCTCCGTCCGCTTGTTCCGGCTCATGCGTCCTCCCGCTCCAGAGCCAGCTTCCAAGCGTGGAAACGCGGCACGAAGAACAGGAACATGATGGGCGTCAGCGCCATGAACGCGCCCACATAGCGCGCGGCGGCCTGGCCCACCATCATCCAGTAGAGGAGGCCCCAGAGGCTGCTCAGCTCGAAGAGGGCCGCGTAGACGAGGCTTTCACGCAGCACGGTGCGGGGGCGCCACTGCGGATCAAGGTCGCGGAATCCCTTGAGCACCTTCCCGCTGCGCCAGGTGACCCAGATGGCGCTGAGGAAGACGAGGCCCGTGAAGGTGTAGCCGATCTGCTGGGCCGGCCCCGTCATCGGCGTCGTCCCGGGCTTCACCACGCCCGTGGCCACCAGGACCATCAGCAGCAGCGGCCAGGCCACGCAGACGAAGAGGCCCACGACCCGCGCCTGCCGGTAGGCGGGCAGGAGGGCCTTCACTTCGGGAGCGTCGTCGGGGAGCAGCATGCGGAGGGCGGCCTAGGCGGCTTTGACCCGGATCTCGCCGAACATCTCGGTCTGGACCAGGGCGATGCGGCTGGTGCGCACCAGCTCCAGCAGGGCGAGGAAGGTCAGCACGAGCTCTTCCCGGGTGCGGAGGGCGGCGAGGAGTCCATCGAAAGGCTTCCAGAGCCCGTCCTGGAGGTCCAGCAGCACCTCGTCGATGCGCTGGTCCAGGGTCTTGGGCTGGGCGCGGATCTCCACGGGCGGGGGCGGCAGCAGTTTCTTCAAAGCCTCGCGGTAGGCGCCCAGCAGGTCGAAGAGCGTCGCCTTGATGGGCTCTTCCTCGACTTTGGCGTGCTCCTGGATGTCCAGCGGCTTCGTGTAGACCACCTGGGCCGCGTCCTGCTCGCAGGCGCGCAAGGCCTCGGCGGCCCCCTTGACCTGCTGGTAGTCGAGCAGCTTCTGGACCAGCTCCTCGCGCGGATCCTCGATGCCTTCGTCCGCCGGGGGCCGGGGCAGCATGAGCCGGGACTTGATCTGCAGCAGGTGGGCCGCCATGGCCACGAATTCCGCGGCGATCTCCAGGTTCAGCTCCTCCATGAGGTGGAGGTAGTCCATGTACTGCCGGGTCACGTCGGCCATCGGCAGGTCCAGGATGCTCAGCTTCTGTTCCCGGATGAGGTGCAGCAGCAGATCCAGAGGGCCCTCGAAGGCCGAAAGATGCAGGGGCAGGCCGCGGAACTTCGTCTCGAAGCCCTTGGGGGCCTCGAACACCTTCGGGGCCTCCGGCTCCGGAACGGGAATTCCGGTTTCGTCGAGGTTCTGTGGCATCGCGTCGGACATGGCCTCATCATTCTAGCCGACCTTCCCCGGAGCCCCCATGCGTGCCCTGCCCACCTCCCTGGCGTTGGCCTTGGCCCTGTCCACCCCCGCCCTTCAAGCCGCTCCGGCCGATGCGGGCCTCACCGGCACTTGGCACATCGCCTCCCTGAGCGCGGCCAAGGGGCACGGGGACGACATGGGGGACCTGCGGGTGGACGCCGCCGGGGGCTACCAGTGGTCCGAAAAGCGCCAACTCGCCGGGCTGGGTTCCCTCCTGGCCCACCGACCCTCCGGTGGGGCCCGGGCCGGCCAGGATTGCTGGCGGCTGCAGCGGGGCAAGGGGGACCTCTACATCTACCGGGACGGCGCCTCGCTGGAGGTCTATGACGCCGCCTCCAACACCCTCGTCGGCAAGGGAACGAAGACCGGTTCGAAGCGGCGCTGATCTCCCGCCGTTAGACTGGAGGCCGAGGTTGCCTTGGCCCGTCCGCCCGTCCTGCCTGGACCCCGTCCTGAATGGCTGAAGATCCGCGTCCCCGCCCCCGAGGTGGTGGAGGAGGTCCACGGCCTCATGCGGGAGAAGAAGCTGGTGACGGTCTGCGAGGAGGCCCGCTGCCCCAACCTCAACGAGTGCTGGGGCGTGCACCGCACGGCCACCTTCATGCTCATGGGCGAGATCTGCACCCGCCACTGCAGCTTCTGCAGCGTGGGTAAAGGCAAGCCGGGCCAGCTCGACCCGGACGAGCCCCAGCGCGTGGCCGAGGCCGTCGCGGCGCTCAAACTGAAGTTCGCCGTCGTCACCAGCGTGAACCGGGACGACCTTCCGGATGGCGGGGCGGCGCACTTCGCCCAGACCATCCGCTGGATCCGCACCCTCAACGCGGGCTGCGGCGTGGAGGTGCTCGTCCCGGACTTCCGCGGCATGGAGGACGCGCTCCGGATGGTGCTGGAGGCCGAGCCCGAAGTGCTCAACCACAATGTGGAGACCGTTCCGCGCCTCTACAAGCGTGTGCGGCCCGACGCGGACTACGAACAATCCATGGCGGTCCTGAGCCGCGCCGCCGCCTTCCGCGACGCCGAGGCGCCGGACATGCGCACCAAGAGCGGCATCATGGTCGGCCTCGGAGAGACGGAGGACGAGATCCTCGCGCTCATGAAGGACTGGCGCGCGGCCCAGGTGGACATCGCCACGCTGGGCCAGTACCTGCCGCCCACGGCGAACCACCTGCCCCTCGAGCGATTCGTGGAGCCCGCCGAGTTCGAGATGTACCGCCGCAAAGGCGGGGAGATGGGCTTCCAGCGCGTGGAGAGCGGCCCCCTGGTGCGCAGCAGCTACCACGCGGCGGAGAGCTACGCGGGTTGAAGAGAACCGGCTAGACTGCCCCGGACTCTCTTCGACAACCGCACTCAAGGAGGACCGCCATGGTCTCGCTCGCGCATCTTTGGCTCCCGATCCTGCTATCGGGCGTCTTCGTCTTCGTGGCAAGCAGCCTCGTCCACATGGTCTTCAAGTGGCACAACAGCGATTACAACGGCCTCTCCAACGAGGATGAGGTCCGCGCCGCCATCACCAAGGGCTCGCCCGCGCCGGGCCAATATGTCCTCCCCTACTGCAAGGACCACAAGGACATGGGCGGAGAGGCCATGCAGACGAAGCTCAAGGAAGGCCCCGTGGGCTTCATGATCCTCCGGGCCCCCGGCCCCATGAGCATGGGGCCCATGCTCTTCCAGTGGTTCCTCTTCTGCGTGCTCACGGGCCTCTTCACGGCCCTGGTCCTCATGCACGCCGTGGCCCCGGGCGCCGATTACAAGATGGTGTTCCACGTCGCGGCCCTGTCCTCGTTCATGGCCTACGCCTTCGGGCAGATCCCCATGGGCATCTGGTGGGGCCAGCCCTGGCGCTCGGTCGCCAAGGGGATCCTCGACGGCCTCATCTACGCCGGGCTCACGGCGGGGACCTTCGGCTGGCTCTGGCCGCGCTGAAGCCTGGCCTCTGACGAAGAAGGCCCCGCTCGCGCGGGGCCTTCTTTTTCGCCGTGGGCGAGGGCCGCGCCTACTTCTTGGGCTCGGCCTTCTTCTCCTTGGCGGCGCGGTCGGCGCAGGCCTTCATGCACTCCTTGGAGCACTTGTCGTCGGGCATCTTGCAGCCGGTCTTGCAGGCCTCGGCCATCTTGGGCTGATCCTTGGCGGCGGGCTTGTCCTGGGCGGCGAAGG